>JACQTD010000124.1 GCA_016210985.1 Acidobacteriota bacterium | reverse complement strand
TCTGGGACCTGCCGTACTTTCGCTCCGCCGCCAGCTCCGCGGTACGGCATGCGTTTGCCGGCTGGAGCCTGAGCGGCATCGCCTCCGTCGGGAGCGGCCGTCCGGTCGGCGCGGAAGTGAACGGCCTGACTTCGAGCACCACCGATACCGACTTCAACGAGGACAATGTGCTTTTCGACCGCGTACCTTTCTTCGGACGGAATACGTTCACCGGACCCGACCGCCCGAACCTCGACCTCAGTCTGCGGAAGTCGTTCCAGCTCGACGAAAAACGGAAGCTCGAGTTCATCGCCCAGGCCTTCAATGTCTTTAACCACCCGCTGTTCACCACCGTCGTCAATACGGCTTTTGACGCGCGCCGGAGCGGCGGCACGGCGACGCGCGTATTCACGCTCACTCCCCGTGCTGATTTTCTGCGACCCACGGCGGCGCTCCGGGGAAGAGACTTGCAGTTCGGCCTGAAATTCAATTACTGATCGCGTACGGCATCGGATGACGATCGGGCGCAGCGCATGCCTCTTTTTATTGTCGCGACACCGATCGGGAACCTCAAGGACATCACGCTGCGCGCGTTGGAGACCCTGAGCGCGGCCGATCTAATTGCCTGCGAGGACACGCGCCAGACCCGCAAGCTGCTGACGCATTACCGCATTCATAAACCGACCGTCAGTCTGCACGAACACAACGAAGTTCGAAGGATCCCGGAACTGATGGAACGAATGGGCCGCGGGCTATCGATCGCGCTGGTTTCCGACGCGGGCACGCCCCTGATCTCCGATCCCGGCGCTGAACTCGTGCGTGCAGCGATCTCAGGGGGGATCCCGGTGATTCCGATTCCGGGCCCTTCGGCGTTGACCGCCGCGGTATCGGCCGCGGGGTTGGCCTCGAACGTCTTTTTCTTCGTCGGGTTTCTTCCCCCGAAGCGAAAAGCCCGCCAGGATCGATTGAGAGTCCTGGCCGCACTGGAAGCGCCGCTGGTGATTTATGAGGGTCCGCATCGAATCCGTGAAACGCTCCGGGATGTGTTGGAAGTGCTCGGCGACCGTCAGGTCTGCTTGGGGAGGGAATTGACGAAGCTGCATGAGGAGTTCCTGCGTGGACGGCTGTCGGAGGTGTCGGCGCACCTGGCCAAGACTACCCCGCGAGGGGAATTCGTCATGATCGTGGAGCCCGGCGGCACCGTCGAGGCCGGATTCAGATCTTCACCTTCCTCGGCTGACCTCCACGAGGAGATCAGCGCGCTCATGCGGGAGCGGGGATTGGATCTCCGTACGGCCGCGAGCCAGGTGGCTTCGCTGCATCACATCAGCAAAAATGCGCTCTATCGGGCCTTCGTAAAGTCTCGCACCGATCGTTCATGAGGGAGCCGCTCAACCCAGATCCGAAATCCCGATATTCGATGAAGGAATGTCGTGAGGCGCTTGGCCCTGAATGGCCCTCGGAGATTTACCGCCGGGAAGTCCTGACCGGCCGCACCCGAAGGTTCGAGTTCGCCGTCATTACGCGGCCGAGCGCGATCCGGATCGTTCATTCGCTACTTGGAGTCGAGCTGAAGTTGGGGCGCACCCGGGTAACGGTTCCCGACCTGCAGACCGCCCGGTATCTTCAGGTCTTTGCCCGCCTGGGCGTCACCGAGGTGGCGGTCCCGTACGATATCACCCGGATCGCGGGGCTGGCGGATCGCCTGGAGAGCGCCTTCCAGCGGATCGGGCTTCTCGCTGCCGGCGATCAGCATCCTCCAAGAACGTCTTCAGGAGAATCGCTGTGTCGCCGCATCAGAAGGGTGCTCAGATTGGAATTGAACCGGCTCAGCGACACGGGAACGGAGACGAAGAGGCGCTTCAAATAAATGGCCCGATGGTCCGATCCGACGCAGGAGCCGCGCCGCATTTGCGTTCTTCATCCGGGCCCATGCCGCGAGATCATGGCAAGTCTTCCGGCCATCCGTACGTTGTGCCGGAAGCGTCCGGATCGGCACCTCGTCGTCACGAGCCGGTCAGGAGCCCTGCTCATCTCTACCCTCGACGCGAATCTTGAGCTGGTCCTTCTGGAGGACGGGGATTGGGAGAATCCGCTACATCCCTGGTCCGTCTATAGGCTCGTCAAATCGATCCGGAAGCTGAGCCAGGAGCGCTTCGATCTCGTATTCGACTTCCACGGAACGATCGCTACGAGATTACTTGCGCTTTGGATGACGCCGAGCAGGAGCATCTCCGTCGATTTGAGGTTTCCGCCTTGCCGGAGGCCTCGCGGCGCTCGTGGAGCGGGTGTCCGTCCAAGCAATGCCGTCCAGCGTTACCTCAGTGTCGTGGTCGAAGACTCACGAGAATCGGAGGGTCAGCAGGTGCGTCTGAACCTCCCCCCGCATTATGCCGAAACGGCTGAAGCCCTGCTTCTCGATCGGGAGTGGGATCGGGGCGAGGTCCTGGTGGCGATCGCGCCCGCACCGGGCCCCCGCCGCGGCGGCTGGCCTGGTTCAAGGTATATCGAGTTGGTCTCCAGACTGGTAAACGTCTTCAATTGGTCTCCGGTGTTACTTCAACCCGGAATCCCTGTTCATGAACTTAAGCAACTGGCCGAACTCAGGTCCCGTGTCTGGGTTTACCGGCCCAGGGACATTCTGGAACGAGCCGCCGTACTCTCGAGGTGCTCCGGCGTTATCGCGGAAGACGATTGTACCGCGCATCTTGCCGCCGGCGTAGGTACGCCGGTTATCCTGCTCGACGCCCTCCCGGGTTTCGAACTGACCTCCCCAAAGCACATCCAGTGGTCGCATGGATTCCCCATTCAAGTCAGTTGTGATGAGGTCTTGCAGGCACTCAGCACCATCGTGCACAAGGGCCGTTCGTCAACGCTCTTCGATGATTGAGCAAAGCCGAATTCAGGTTGCCCAGGTCCGGGGGGATTCTTGGGTTGGATGGCGGGCGGAGACGGATCTAAAATGACGTAATGATGATTCCTCCCTCGAGATCGATCATTCCGCGAATCGCGTTGATACTAGTGGCAGCGTGCCTTTTTCCCGGAAACCTATCCGGTCAAAGCGGAAGGAAGCGATCGACGGAGGCTCCTCCCCCGTCAAGGGAACCTGCCCCGGCACAGCCGCCAACAGCCGAAGCGGTCCTTCCCGAACCATCCGGCACTCGCTCTCCCTTCCTCGCGAGGCCGGTGGCCAAGGGAAGTGAAATCGAGGATCGGCAGACCGAACAGGCTACGGCCACGAATCGGTGGACGCTGGCCAACGGCCTGACCTTGATTGTGCGTGAGCGCTACTCGGCGCCGCTGATCGGTCTTGCCCTCAGGCTTCGCATTGATGAGCCGGAACTCAGTCTGAAACGCCTGCTCCTGGCACGCCTGGCGGGAAACTTGCTCCTACGGGAACCCGCTCTGGATTCCGGTAAGAGTCTGCTGACCAGATGGAGCGCCCTCGGCGCCGTCATCAGTACCGATGTCCGTGGAGACGCCTGGGTGTTGGAACTCTCATTACCCCGTGAACAGATAGTTCCGATCTTCGAAGGGCTTGCAGGGCTGTTTCAGCCACGATCCTTCACGGCTGCCCAACTCTCCCGGCAATGTGCCGTCCTGGAAGCGCTGCTCAGGGATTTTCCGGCCGACCCTTACTGGTCTGTCTTCAGGGCGGATCTCGAGGGTTCGCCGGTGAACCTTGGACCCGAGCGCGAGGACCCTGTGAAAGTCTTGAGGGAAATCAAGCCCGAGGAGCTGCGGGAGTTCATTCAGAAAAACCACAGGGCCCGGTTTACTACCCTCAGTCTGGTCGGGGCAGCGAATGCCGTGAACGTGCTCGAACTCGCGCAACGACTCGCCGATGACCCGCCCCTCGAACCGACTGCCGAATCGGCAAAACCGAGAGTCCCTGCGGAGGAGCCCGCGGCCGAAAAACAGGAAACATCGCCTCTTGCTCAACCGGCGGAGGCCGGATCCGGCGCTCAGCTTCCGCCGTTGAAGATCATCGGTTTCCGGCGAGCTTTGGGCGCGGGACCCCTGGCCCTGGTTCGTGCCGGCTTCCGGTTGGCGGACCCGATGGATCCAAAGGAGATCACCGGCATCGACATGCTCGGCTCCGGGCTGGTCCAGGGAAGAGGGTCCCGATTGTCCCATGCGCTCCGCGAGGCCGGCCTGGCCGTAATCGGATTGTCGATCCGCCTGGAAGCCTGCGGAAAGATCCGCTGGCTGGTCTCCCAGTGGACGATCGACCCGTCGGATGTGGAGACCTCCGAACGAATCTTCTTTCAGCAGGTGGATCGGCTGCGCCGCGACGTCGTCTCCGCAGGTGAGTTTCAGCGCATACAGAACTATACGGAACTGCGCCGGCGCATCTCACTGGAGCCTTGGTCTAAGGAAGCCCTCGAACTCGCGGAGCAGCAGCAGGGGCTCGGCGACTACCGGAGAGCCGGGGCCTGGCTGAATCACTTGCGCGCATACACGCCTCAGGATCTTCAGCGTCTGGCGGTGCGGGTGTTCCAATATCCGAATATCGCGGTAGAAGAGATCCGGCCTGACGTGCCGCCACCGCTCTCGGCCGAGGACTTTGCCGCCCGCGTCGTGGTGATGGCGCCGGGGCTTCGCGAGCAACAGGTAGAACCGGCAGCCGTGAAACCCGCCGATCTATGGCCGGTAATCGAACAGGGACAATCGAGGGGAGCCGAATCGTGGGAGGGCGGCGTCCTTCTGTCGCTTCAGCCGGAGCCCGTAAGGGATCTGTCGGTGCTCTCCGGTCCTCGCGCCTTCGTGCGGGAAGATCATTCCACGCCTGTCCTGCGCGTGGGGTTGCTCTTTCAGGGAGGACGGCTGCTGGAGGATTCGGCGTCGAGAGGTCTGACCGAACTCATGCTACGCGGTCTGCTCCGCGGGGTTAACAGCAAATGGTTCACCAATGCCGCCGGGGGACAACAACTCCTCGGACGCGATCTGGTGTCGAAACTGGAGCAGTTCGGCGCCGAGGTCGAAATCGTGAACGAACCGGATTACTTCGGCCTGGTCGCCACCACGCTTGCCAGGAATCAGGAGCGGGTCACCCGACTGATGGTCGATATGCTCGAGCGACCGATCCTGGACGGAAGGGAACTGGCCAGGGAACGCAACCAGCAACTTCTGGAACTCAGCCATACCAGCGGCGAGTCGCGCGTTCAATCCTTGCAGCACGCGTTGCATGTTCTGCTGGGCGGACACGCTTATGCGACAGAGAGGCTGGGATCCCGGGATAGCGTGGCTAAGCTCACCGCAGGCCAGGTGAAAGAGCTTTACCAGCAATCGATCGCGCACCAGTACCCGCTCGCGATCCTGGTTGGTGATACGGACGGCTCGGCGCTCGTTTCGGCCGTTCTCGCCAGGGAAGTGAAACGCACAGAATTGGACAAGTCGTTCAAGGCGCCCGTCTTCTCCCCGGCGATGGCTGTCCGTGTCGAGACGGAAAACGGGCGAGGAGCGATGAGCCATCAGACGCTCCTCATTCCCGGGGCCCCGGGAGAGCACGAAGACAGGCTACCTCTCGCCGTCGCGGCGGCAGCCCTGTTCGGACCAGGCGGTGTGGTTCAATCCCGGATCCGTGAACAGCTCGGACTCTGGTGCGAGATGCGCAAGGCTTACAGGACCACGTTGCTCCCGGGGGCGCTGGTGGTCGATTTCGCCCATGCGCCCGGGATGGAGGAGAAAGTCCGGTCGGTGACCGAGAGCGAGATAGCGCGAGTGGGGGAACAGGGCCTTACCGACGAAGAGTTCCGACTGGCGCGGGATGCTTCTGCGGGGGAAACCCTCGTTCGCGGAACGAACGCGTGCTGGAGGCTGCGACGCTACGCCGAGGCCGTGTTATACGGTGCAAACGTCTCCGATGTCGACCAAATCCTCGAGAAAATTACCGGGCTCACTGCGGAGAAGGTCCTTCCCGTCCTGCGGAAGTACCTGAAGTCCGATCGTCACGCCTGGGGCGTGGTTACGGGCGTGCTTTAGGGCGTGAGGAGGGCTCATAAACAATCACACATAATATTACTCGGTATGGCTCCTCACAGGGAAGAGTGAAGGCTTGGAAACCTGTTGATCGGTACCAGTTGATGACCCCCTACCAGTAATGACTTGACTTGGGGAAAGTAGGTTGACAAATTAATGGGCGATTCGAGGGAGACTTGTGATGAAGCCACCAGTATCAGAGGTTGATTTGATCCATTACGCACCTCGCACGTTGAAACGCTCAAGTTATGACCAGCGATGGCGCCGCTTCCGGTGGATTCGTATCAATTCGCTTCTGGTTATGATGTCAATTGCAATGACGGTGCCGATTGCGAGCTCGCCAATGGGGGCCGGTGACAATCCCATTCCCGCTATCGTGCCCGGGGAGGATCTGCAGGCTGAAAATGCAACCTCAACAGGGTTCAACGAAGCTACTCAGCAGCCGGCGGCGACCCTGGTCCGTTCGGTTGTTTACAATCAGATAACGAGTTTCCCTTCCGGGGGGTTTGCCAGTTTCAATTTCACCATGAAGGTGAGTGGCAACGGATCCAGGATCATATTCTCGACGGCAGAGAAGAAGATCTTCACCCTGAACGCGGATGGCACCAACCTGCGGCAGGTGTTTGACTATGCGACTTTCAGAACGGGATGCCCGTGTGTAGTCCCCTATATCGACATCACCGCCGACGGCTCCCGGGTCATTTGGACGGACCGAACGGACGAGATCTTTGTGGCAGACTTCGACGGCGGCAACCAGCGCCGCGTGGCCACAGCGATTCCTCGCCCCGGGCTCACCCCCGTTCCTCCGTCAATTCCTCTCGCCCCGCGAATCACCGCTGGAGGTCAACAGATTCTGTTCGTCCACAATGACTTTAGACCGGGAGTCATTACGCTGGACGTTGCCGGAGTCTGGAGAGTTAATGCCGATGGCAGTGGCCTGACACAGTTATTCAGTTACCGGAGAATGGCCACAGAGGCCCTCGGCAGAAATCCGGCTGAGTATAATCCCAACATAGCCTTCAGCCGCGGGTTCGACATCTCGGACGACGGCCGCCGGGTTGTGCTGGGCACCGCAGATGCACAACTGCAGCTGCATACGGTCAGCTTCGACGGCGTCAGCCTACGCGAGCTGATGACATTGGCTCCGGGCAACGACCGTGGACTTGCACTCAGCGGCGATGGTCGCAGGGTCGCCCTCACACAGGAAATCCGCAACTCGAGTTCCGGAAACATCGAAAGAGTGGCGCTGATCTCACTGAACTTCGATGGTACCAGTCAGATTGATTTGCTCAGTGACATGGGCCGCGGCCTGGCTCCGCTGCAGCTCAGCTACGATGGGTCCCGTCTCATAGGCCAGAGTGATCTGCTGCGGTTTATCACGCTTTGGAACACCGATGGCAGCGGGCGGACGGTATTGGCCTCCTTCGACTGTTTTGACGCCCGTTCGGCAAACCCATTTCAGGCAGGGTTCCCTAGTTTGACGGCGGATGGCCGTCGATTCGCTTTGACGATGGGGAATCTCCAAAGAACCGCTTCCCAGATCTGGATGGCGGATATCGATCCGCCGGCGCCCGGTAATGTTCCGATATTTTCCGATGTTCGATTAAGTCCGAACTATGTTCTGGCAGATGGATCAACCACGGCCACAGTGAGTGCAAGCTTTACGGGCAGTTCCGGAGGCGTTCGCCGGGTATGTTTCGATACGCTCAGGGACGGTGCCGTCCAAGAGCAGGGATTAAGAGGGACCGAACTCCTTGACGATGGGTCAAACGGCGATTCCATCGCCGGCGACGGCGTCTTCACGAACAGCGGGGTCAGAAGGGGTCTGGCAACCCAGGGGCCGCTGACGATCAGGGTCAATGCCTTCGCCGAGTTGGCCATCACCTCTGTAGAAGCGTTGCCCTTCTTCGTGCTTCCACAAGCACCGTCAGGCTCGCCTCCAATGATTACGGCCATCGATCCTCCGGCTGGACCCGCCGGAGCACAAGTGACTATTTTGGGCGCAAATTTCGATCCCATCCCCGTAAACAATATCATTCTTTTCAGCGCTCGGCAGGCCGTCGTCCTATCCGGTTCAGGGACAGCGTTGCGGGTGATCGTTCCAATCGACCTGCCCGATGGGTCCGTGCTGGTGACCGTATATTCCGGAGGCCGATCAAGCAATTCGGTCGGCTTCACCATCGGTACGCTGAGGCCTAACATACAGGTCTCCACTCCTTCGGTAGAGTTCGGGAGCCTTAGAGTAGGATTGGCGAGGGATCAGTCACTACGCATCACGAATCTGGGCACAGCGCCTCTAGTCATCAGCTCGATTACCAGTGACCACTCGCAATTCGTGCTGGTTTCAACGCCATTGCCGCTCACGATAGCGCCTGGCGCCCAGCATGTTCTCATCATTCGATTCGTACCTACACAAGCGGGTTTGATGTCCGGCATACTGTCGATCAACAGCAACGACCCGCTGAGACCCGGCTTGCAGGTCAACTTGCGCGGCATAGGGTTGGCTGTCAACAACACGCCAAGGGTGAATAGGGTCGAAGTGAGCCGCGCTACGCTGTCGCATGGGAGGCTCGATGACCTACGTCCATTGGGCCTATACACACCATCCCATCCGACGGGAATCTCGATCGCGGGATTCTCATCCGTTTCGCCGAGCCTGCCCCCGGGGCTGGTGCAGGTGATTGCCGCACAACTAGTCCCCCAAAGGATCACATTCGACAGCGACGGCGACGGACTTCCCGATCCCGGTAATCCTATCGTCACTGCCAGCGCGGGGCTGCCCAGTTGCTTCACGCTTGTCGTCGCTGAAGGCATTACCGACTCGGACGGTGATCCGGTCCGCGTGCAGTGGGACTATCCCGGTCCTCGATTTGGAGGCGGGAATTATTATGCAACCGTTGACTTGCCGGATGCGGGTATCTTTGCCGGCATGGAACTTACAACCTTCAGCCAGCTGCGAGCATACGACGTCAACAGCATTCTGTGGGAAGCCCCCGATGTCGGGCCCATCATTGTCGATGAGCTGCTGGACGGGGGCAAGGTGGCACTAACGGTTCTCGCCGCTGACAAGCCGCCCGTTCCACTGGCGCCAAGAATGAGTTACCGGTCCGCACTGGTCGATTACGCTGAGACAATACGGGCCGAAATTGTTGAGATTTGCAAGAAGCAGATTACGGACACGACCTTTTCCATATGCGTAGAGGCCCAGATCTCAGGAAACTTCGAGCCCACGATGATGACCTGGTTTCGGTGGGCAGTGGAGAGCAGCTCGGCTACGCTGGTGATGGATGTGCCGGCGGACAACCGGTTTCTGTTTGCCGTGCCAGTCGAGGAGGTCAGTAGCTTCATGAAGATCACGGTTGTGGCCAGCTCATCGGGGTTGCTCGCCATAGGCAATCCCAATCCGTTTCTCAACCCTGTATCCCCAGCGGTGGGACTCTCCACATTCGAGAGCGCGGGTTGTACGATCTCCGATACTGCAATTGTTGTGGTTGAAGAAACAATGTGCGCGCAGCAGTGTAGTGCCGGCCCGGAGATCTGTGGCGACGGCGTCGACAACGATGGCGACAATCTCATCGATGAAGATTGCGGCACAGTCAGGATCTATCTGGAGGATTCCGGCTCCGCGCGCGACGATGTCTTTCGTCTTTTCGTCGATGGTGCAGATACGGGACTTACTCCGGAGGGTAAGGGCAGGGAGTACGCGCTGGACTCTCTCACCCCGGGCGACCATACCGTCGTGGTCGAAGTGGTCAAAGCCCCCGATGCGGTTGGAACCTATACCATGCGACTATTGGGCGGATTAAGCTTTGTCTCGCGCGATGCGATTCCCTTTTTGGGAAGGGTAGGGTGCGACATTCTTTTTCTCGACACGATTCGACCCGACAACATGGGACCGGATGATTGTGGAGCTCCAGCTGAAGGAACCCGAATCACGTATGTCATTCGGAGGTGAACCCAGCTTGGGCTGATGCAGTGGTCACGGGCGAGACCCAGACCTTCCAGGCTACACGGATTAACGTGATCAGGCTGTCATGACCAGGGGAACCGGAGCAGGAACCAGTTGAGCAGTCGTTCACGCCCAAGGGTCAAGGCGAGGATCATGATCGCCAGCCAGACCCCGATCGCGAGGAACTGAGCAGGTTTGTTGTCCGACTCGATCACCCGGGTGGAGGTGATCCGGTCGAACCAGGTCTGACCTTCGTTTTGACTGATCGCGGTATAAGCCGACGCCGCGGCAAAGGTCGCGGCCGTGATCACGTCGACGGGCCAGGGCAGGAGCAGACTGAGGAGAATGGGGCCCGAACGCAGGACCTCTCGCAGCGCCCGGGCGGAGAATCCCGGTCGGATGCGTTCCTCAGCGACCTTCGTCCGCGTCATGAGGCCACCGATCGTCCCGCTGAAGAATTCCGCCGACAGCGTTTGAAAGCCGAGGACGGCGGTCACCATCCAAACCGGTTCCATGACGTGGCCGCCCCCCGACCGCTCGACCAGACTCTCGACGAAGACCGCCACGGGGACCCAAAGCGAGGCGTCGATAGCAAATCCCAGCGCCCGCATGCGCAAGTCCGCGGAAGCGCCGGATACGGTAATCGTGCGATCGGGGAACTCGAAGACGACGGACCGCTGCCGAAGTAGCTTTATTCGCTGCCGGACGGGGCGCTCGTCATTGGCATGCGGGTCGAGCGCGAGGTATCGCCCCAGATTGTCCGCGGCCGCGCGATATTTGCGCTGATGCTCCAGCAGGTAGGCCAGATCCCGGTATGCACTCGCCTGGCCCGGATCTGCCAGAATGGCCCGTCGGAGGTATCCTTCGGCTTCCCTCGATCGATGATTGTATTCGAGGATCACGGCGTAATTGATGAGGGCCGAGGCATCGTCGGGAAACTCCCGAATCGCCCGCTCGATCTCGCGCTTGGCGTCACCGTGCCGTCCGATTTCGATGAAACAATATCCGAGGTTGGTTCGGGCTCCCCTGAAGTTCGGGTCGATCTCGAGAACCGTGGAGAACAGGCTGCCGGCGCGCGCGAAGGCGCTCCTGCGTGCGTCACCGGCGGGTGTGGAACGGGCCTCGCGCACGGTCTCCAGGCCCTGCCGGTAGTAATCCTCGGCCATCAGCACCTGTCCGTGAAGCGCCTTCGGCCGGATGGGATCCATAGGTGAAAAACTAACAGATCAGGGCCGGAACGTTAACCGTTGGTGGAAAGTCCGGTAGTGGGTCAGTTTGGAGTTCAAGCTTTAGCTTGTGCACCGTGATGCCATACCCAACCTAAAGGTTGAACTCCAAGCCAAGCTCATCTTCACCCACTACCGAAAGTCCGGTTGACTTGATTTCAACGCGGGACTTATCGTAGGCCTCGTCCGCATCCAGGAGGAACACAACCCATGTCGAATACTCCACCATCCGGTCCCGGCCGTTGGTCCGCGCCCCAGTCTGAAGGCGGAAATCCAACCGGAGGTCCCCCCTGGGGCGAGCCGCCGGGAGGACCTCCCCAAAAAACCAAATTCGCCGGACTCGCTCCCCATGTGGCGGCCATGATCTGTTACCTTCCGATCTGCTTCAACCTGGTCGTCGCAATCATCTTTTTTGTCACGGAGAAGGAGTTGCGATTTGTCCGCTTCCACGCAGCACAATCGCTTACGCTCTTCGGGGCCTACGTCCTGGTAAATGTCGGTCTTGCCCTCATCGGGGGCATTCCCGGGCTCGGGTTCCTCACCAACACCGTGATCCGTCCGGTGTTCGGCCTGGCCTGCTTCGTGCTGTATATCTTCCTGGCCATGAAGGCCTACAACAACGAGTGGTACAAGATCCCCACCGTGGGCGACGTGGCCGAGCGGCTCGCGAATCAGTGACGCTGAAGAATGACGGTTTATGGCCGTAGGTGAGCCTTCTTCCGGGGACGCGACCTTCCCCGAGGAGTACCTGAAGGGGATCGCGCTTTTCAACGACGGCGACTACTTCGAGGCCCATGAAGCCTGGGAGGAGCTGTGGCTGGTATCGACCGGAGAGGAGAAAAGGTTCCTCCAGGGGCTGATACAATGCGCGGCAGCGCTCCACCATATCCAATTGCAGCGATTGGGAGCGGCGAGGCGCACGTTTGAGCGCTCGAGGTTGAGGTTTGAGGGCCTGCCCGCCCGATATATGTCGCTGGATATTTCAGACTTCGTTGGCCAGATCGAGACTTTCATCAGCCGCTGCACTCGGGAAACTCCGGTCGGAGACGGCGATCCGTCCCGAAGGCCGGCTATCCGCCTCTGCCCGGCGCCCTAGACCGTTACCAGACGCTCTGCTGACCCTCGTGACCGCCAAGTACCCGTACTCGGCTTCTTCCCCGGACTGCAGTCGCTGTCGGCAGCGCATAATCATCGAGGCCTGCTCCAAGAAGGAACTCGACGATCTGGGAATCGCGGTTTCCGGCAGCCTGGTCTGTGCCCGATGCGCGCGGGAGCTGGGCCTGGCCGACGCTCGCTACGAGGTGATCGCGGGGTATCTTTATCAGCGGTTCAAGAATTTCTGCGTCAGGCTGTGGCCGGTGGGGACATTCCGTGTCTAAGCGCTGCGCTTGGTCACTCCATTCTCAGTTCAATGGTCCCCGAATGGGTTCTCAGGTGAAGCAAGGAGTCTCCGTTTGCGTATTCCCCCTCTACCAGCCGGTCGCCGCGATGATGCTCGCGCAATCGCAACCCGCCAAGATCGATTTTTCCGCTGTGCGTAACGGCGTGCAGCGTGAAGGAGGCCTGCTTGACCAGTCGCACCTCGATCCGGCCGGAGCCCGAATAGATCGTATAC
>JACQTD010000130.1 GCA_016210985.1 Acidobacteriota bacterium | reverse complement strand
GGCGCCGGATCAGGCGGCGGCGTGAATCGTACCCTGGACAGCGTCCATTGAGGTCCACCGTGGCATTGCTGGCAATTATTCTGTCTGAAGAGCGATTCACCGATGAGAACGTCCGGGTCGTTTTTTGGGATGGGAGAGATCGGGGCGCGGATTCCGAACTTCTCATAGGTCTTGATGGCGTCCCAGGCATTGACGCCGCGAACTTTGAGTTGGCGGCGATTCCCGTTGGGGGGATTGAAGGCTGCCACCGGGGTATCCGGTGTGACTCCGTCGGCCCCAACCAGGAGACCGAGGCCGCCGGAGACGCCTCGGATGTTGAGTTCGAAGTCTTCCTCTTCGTCGAAAATGGCCGACCAATTGAGGGCTCGCTGGGTCTGTCTCAACGGATCCGTCAGGTCAAAATCGGTGTGTTGTGAAACCGTTCTGCGGGGCCCGGCCGCGAAGATCCAAACCACGTTATCGGTGAGACCGAAGGGATGGCACGAGGCGCAGGAACCCCAGCCATTGTCCGACATTCGTCCGACAATCGGCGATTGACCGGGCGCCGGCGGATCGAATTCACCGACGGAGGTGTTGTAAAGCTCCTTGCCGATGTGAACGATATCCTCCGGCGATCCAGTTTGGGGCAGGGCGGCCGATCGCATCGTAGCCAGAATCTGCTCAGGCGCCCGGGTCAGATCGATGACCGAGACATCTCTTGAGACGGAGTTCATCACATAGGCTCGGGTGTCGGTTGCGTTCACCACGATCCCTCTCGGGTTCTTTCCGACGCGAATCTGGAGCACCCGGCCGGGATCGAGGGGGTCATTCAACACCGCGGGGGCGCCGGTTGCCGGATCGATCGACACCTTGATCACGATGTTGCTCGAAGCGCTGACGACGTACCCCTCGTTCGCCTGATTCTTGAAGGCCATTGCCCACGGTACGGTAATGAAGAGTTTTGGGGTGCTGGTCTGCCGCGCCACGGCGCTGTGCATGTTGATCGTCCGGCCGGCATCGATATTACCGTTTCGATTGATCACCGACAGCAGGCTCTGGGTGTTGACATTGAACCGGACCGGGCCATTGGGGGAGGCGCCGGTGGACGGTACGAACGCGAAGTTTCCCTTGACGGCGATATTATTGAGCTGGTTGGGATACGCTCCGGTGGTGAAAGTGAAATCCGTTCCCGGAGCAATCCTCGCGATCGCGTCACCCGCGGCCTTGAACCCCGTGTCGGTCAGCGGGCGGATGACGGCCGTGCCCACGGGAGCGTCCGTGGCGGTGGAAATGACGGTGACCAGGCCGACCTTGCTGTCATCTTCGCCGTCCAGCTTGCCCACGGCCAGCGGCGAGGCGAGGAACTGGGTAACATAGACCGCCTCGTCGTTGTCATCCGCATCCCCATCATTGGTTATGGCGATGCCCCGGGGCTCGCTGCCCACACTCGGGATCGTGCGGGTGACCTGATTGGTGACCGTATCGATGACCGAAATGCTGTTGGATCGGGCATTGGTCACATACAGCTTCCGTCCATTCGGCGTTAGGGCCAATCCATAGGGCTCGGTGCCCACATTGATGTTCGTGACGAGTCGGCCGGGCACCGTATCGATCACGGAAACCGTGCCGGTGACGGTGTTGGCGGCATAGGCTCGGGAGCCATTTGGCAAAATCGCCACGCCGTTGGGTTCGTTCTGTACGCTCACCGTTGACAGGCGGCGGTTCTCGTCGAGGCTCACATCGAATATCGACACACTGTCGTTGTCGGGGTTAGCCACAACCAGTACCCGGTCGTCTGCCGATAACGCCAGCGGTTGAGATGACGTGGGACCCGTGAAGCGCTGAGCCTGAACGACCGCGCGAGGTGTTGAGCCCGGCAGGTAAAGGGCGCCGGCCAGAGCGCCCAGGCCCAGGCCGATGACCAACTTCAACAGCCTTTTCTGAAGTCGTCTGTTTGAGATCATGCGAATCCTCCTTCCAATCGGTGATTTACAAGGAACCGGCCATGCCGAACTGCACTGTCGCCCCGGGTCTCGCTACAACTTCATTACCCGCGCGCGCCTGATCGCGAACTATCACGTCAGGGAGAAAGGTGAGCTGACGGGGTTGATTGTATCAACTTCTTGGCTGGTGCGCAGATTTTTTTCATCGGCCAGGCGCCGGGACAGGAATTCAATCCTGTGACGGACCGGCTGCCCCACCCTCGGATATGGCGATCGTGAGGGTACCTTCCAGGTTTCGGGCGCGGAGGGCTTTCTTGTCGAACTTGCCAACGCTGGTCTTGGGGATCTCCAATAGGAAGGACCAGCGTTCAGGGATCCACCATCGAGCTACTTTATCGGAAAGAAACGCGCGCAATTCGTCAACCGTCACACGGGAGCCCGCCTTGAGGACGAGGCATGCCAAAGGCCGTTCATCCCACCGTTCGTCCGGAATCCCGATGACCGAGGCTTCCGCGACATCCGGGTGCGACATCAGCTTGTTTTCCAGCTCCACGCTCGAGATCCACTCACCGCCCGACTTGATGATGTCCTTCGCGCGATCGCTGATTTGTATATATCCTCGACTGTCGATCGTGCCCACGTCGCCGGTGCGCAACCAGCCGGCATGGAATCGTTCGGGCGCGGCCTCTCGGTAATAGCTCCCGGTGACCCACGGGCCTCGGACCTCTATTTCACCAATCGATAGGCCATCCCAGGGCACTTCGCGCTCCCCGTCGACGATGCGGAGTTCGACGCCGGGAGCGACCCGTCCGGTCTTGGATCGCCAGATCATTTCCTCTTCCGGCGGGCAGTCCCGGGGAGGCTGGGCGACAGCTCCCAGGGGACTGGTCTCGGTCATGCCCCACGCCTGGATGATGCGGACGCCGAACCGGTCCTGAAAGTCCCGAATGAGATGCGGCGGGACCGCGGCTCCGCCAGCCGCCACCGTCCGGAAGGATGAGAGATCGGAAGCGTGACTCCCGGCGTACTGGCAGAGGTCGTTCAGGATCGTCGGGACTGCGGCCGAGAAGGTCGGCCGCTCCTTCTCGATCAGGCGGCAGAGGGGCTCGGCCTGCAAATGCCGGCCCGGCAACAACAGATCCGACCCGGCGAGCCATCCACTGTAGGGCAGTCCCCAGGCATTGGCGTGGAACATCGGCACGATGAGCAGGATGCGATCGGTGGAACCTACGCCGAAGACGGAAGCCATGCAGATGGCCATCGAATGCAGGTAGGTTGACCGGTGGCTATAGACCACGCCTTTGGGGTTTCCGGTCGTGCCGGTGGTGTAACACATCGACGAAGCCGACCGCTCATCCAGTTCCGGCCAGTCGAAGTTACCGGTTTCAGCATCGAGGAGGTCCTCGTAAGCCAGCGCGTTTTCAAATCCGCTCATATCGCCATCGCCGATGACGATGATCCGTTCGACGGACTTGAGCCGCGGCACTAAGGGCTTCAACAGCGGCAGCAGCGAGGCTTCCGCGAGGATCACCCGGTCACCTGCGTGCTGGATGATATACGCGAGCTGGTCAGGGAAGAGCCTGAGATTGAGCGTGTGGAGAACCGCGCCCATGCAGGGAATGGCGAGATAGGCCTCGAGGTGTTCCCGTGTGTTCCAGCAAAGGGTGCCGATCCGGTCTCCGGGCTTCAGGCCCAACCTTTGGAGCGCCGCCGCCAGCCGGGCGGCGCGTTCCGCTACCCCACCGAACAAGGTCCGCTGTGTATCGCGTCCATCGAAGGTCACCACTTCGCTGTCGGCGTGAATCGCGGCGCCATGCCGAAGGATCGACGTAATCGTCAGGGGTCCGTCCTGCATGGTGCTCTGCATCGTGACTCACTCCTCCCTGCCCGATGGCAGTCTGTTATCCGCCGGTTGCTCGTCTTCGTCGCCGGTCCCGGGTCGGACAGTCACGCGTGGCGGGGGTCCGCCGGGATGCTGCCTCCCTGAGGCCCCGGGGCGGTGTGGAGCCTCGCCCTCCCCATGTTCCAGTTTGTAGAAGTCGAGCATCGCATCGGATAGTCCCCGCAAATCGCGATCCAGCCGGTTGAGCGCTACCCGGACCACATCCCGATGGTGGACGCGGCGACGACCGGGCGACTTGCTCACCTGCAGCCAGATCTTGTGAACCAGGTTGACGTCGTCCTCCGTGAGCTGCGGCGCATGAGCGCCGAGGCAGAAGCTGTGCTCACGTCCATCTTCGCCCAGGATCTTGAACCATACCTGGCGGCGCGGTTTCTCCCGAAGTCGCTCCCACGAACGGCCGATCAGGCGGGCCTGCTCCGGTGCATCCATTTTGGAAGAGAGGCCGGTGACGATGTCCGCTGAGTCGAGTCGCTGCGCCGTTAGCGCCAGGGCATCAAAAACATCATTAGAGGGTACGACCGTCAGCTCTACCTTTTTTCCGTGCTTCTCTGCGAGGCCCACCACCCGGGTGAAAAGTTGCTGTTCATAACGGGTGAACAACGTGTCATCCGACAGATCACGCTCCCCGCCTTCCGGGCCCGTGATCAGGCGGACCGTCATCACTACGATATCGCGCTCCTCTGGATTCGTGCGTTCCAGCGCATACTCGAGATGAGACAACGTGTTATAGTCCCGGACCGCTACAAGCACGTTTCCCGGCCTCGCGCCCACCACCTCCTGGTCGAGCATTTCACTATGCTGGAGCTGGAATTGATCCAGCGTAGAGCTGTCAAGATCCTGTCTTCGCCGGTTGATGCGTTCGGAGATCGTGAACAGGAGAAAGAAGGCCGCGGTGAAACAGATACCTGCGATAGTGGCCACCTGCTTGGTCAGGAGATTCGTCAGCGCAACCGAAAGGAGCGAGAGCGTGACGATCATCACACCGATCGGAATCTCCGTCCGGCCCAGGCGCAGATTCAGCGGGACCCGCCACTCCCTGCCTTCCGGCCGCTTGAATCGAAGAAGGAGGGTGGCCAGCGCATTGAACGAGAAACTCCAAATGACCCCGAACGCGTAAGCCTCCCCAAGGATAAAGATGTCCCCGCCGGATCCCACAATGGTGAAGATCTGGAGTATCACAACCATGTTGACGAGCCGATACGTTGTTCCGTACTTTCTGTGGGGAGCCCGAAACCACTCTGTGAGGACGCCATCCTCCGATATTCGGTTCAGGACGCCGTTGGAACCTATGATCGCCGTGTTGACGGCGCCTGAAAGCATCAGGAACCCTACAAGAACCACGAATACCTGGAAGAGCAGTTTCAACGAGTGGGGCCCGACGAAATTCATCGCCAGGCCAGAAATCAGATTATTCAAGTATTGAGGCCGTACTTCATCCGGGATGATGGCCACGGCAAAAAAGGAAACCAACGAGGTAAAGAGAAGCGAATAGATGAAGATGACGATACCGGCGCGCCATAAATTCTTCAGTTTTGGCGCCTCGAGTTCACGATTGACCTGGGCGAGCGTCTCCTCGCCGCTCATGGCGAGAATCGAGTGTCCGAACGCCACCAGCAATCCGAACAAGCCGACCAGTCCAGGCGCATTTTCGGCGATCCGGAAGGTGGTCCCATCGCCAGAAATCCATTTCCATGGCTTGAGCCATCCCAGGGCTTCCCCCGAGAAGTCCAGATTGGAGGGGAAGGGCAGAGGGGGCATCTCGCCTCCGCGATGAATCAGGGTCGCCAGGCTCCATAGGATCATGATCACGACCATCGCCGTGGTCACGTACATGATCCGCAGCGCGTCGGTGCTTGATTCGTGGATGCCCTTGATATTCCTCCGCCAGAAATAGAGCGTGACCAGTATGCCGAAGATCATGGCGGTGATCCGGGTATCTACTTGGGTGGAGAAACCGAAAAGCGGTAGGAGTTCGTTCACCAGTCCTGCGAGGTAGAGTCCGGCGGCCACGCCGGAAATGGGACCGGTAAGGATGAAGTCGAAGATCAGCGCCGAAACGCTGAGCTTGGCCATCCCGCCGCCCATCGCCTCCTTCACCACCCGATACACGCCGCCACGCGTAAACATGCTGGACGACTCGATATAGAGCATCCGAACAGCGAAGCTGAAGAGCATCACCGCGAGTATGAACCACGGAGCCGACTTCCCCACGAACTGTTCTGCAATGCCACCAGCGTAAAATGCGGACGAGCCCAGATCGTTGAGGACGATGGCGGCCGCCCTCCAAAACGAGATGAAGGAGAGCATGACCGTGGTCGCCACGACGACACGAACCCGGCCTTGAGGATTCGAGGGTTCCATTACTGGCTGCAAGATTTCACGCGATCCGGTCCGCCGTCAAGCCTCCTCCGAACCGCCCCCCTGCAGCAGTTTGGGTTTCGGTGTGGACTCTCGCCCGGTCCCGCCCTAGAATCGGCCTGCGTTTCTCGAAGCGGAATATTGGATCAGCCCGACCTTTTGCGGTCCGTGAGCCAGATGATGCGGGTTCAGCCTATGGAGCAGATGGCGATTCGAGCCAAGGCCCTAAAGGCCGAGCCCTTGGAGTGATCCCCTGCCCGGTACGGCTCTCCCGCTCCGGGAGGACGCTTCCGGCCAAAGTACAAGTGGAGGATCGAGTGATGAAGAAGATACAACGAACTTCGGCAATGGAGCTGACGGTGAGGTTTATCGCTTCGCTGGCGTTGATGCACATTCCTTGCTTGCACGCAGCGGGGCAGGACCGGGCGACGAGCCGGCCGCTAAGCCGGCTGGAGACGCCGGCTAAAGTCGTCGAGGGATCGCAAGAGAATCTGGCGAAGCTGCCTGATCAAACGACAGCGGGATCCGGCAATCGAACGGAGGTGTTCATTCCCGTTGGACAACCTCATGAGACGGCCACGGCTTGGTTGGGCGCTCCGGTAATGTGGATTCATAACCTCGGTTCCACACCCGCCAACATCCAGTTCTACCTTTTCAAGCTCAACCAGCCAAATACTTCGCCCGCCGTCTTCAACGACGCGCTGCCGGCAGGAAAGATGCGGCGGTATGACGATCCTGTGAGGATGATGTTCGGAGAGAATGCATCAGGTGTGCTGCGTATCGTCTCGGACCGCGAGGTGCTGGTCCGGGCCGGCATCGACGCCGATCCATCGGACCGGATGGCCACGAATTCGCTTCAGCGGATATCGGCGGCCGTGCCTTCCAGTTTTTCGATCGGGGCTGGACAGAAGACGGCATTGTTGGATGGGCTTCAGGTCACCGGGCTGCCGTTCGGGATCGTCGAGACGATCGGAGGGACCGCTCAGATTCGAATTACCGCCCGCGACGCGGCGGGAATTCCCGTCGCCTCGAGTGACTACGACCTGTCAGCCTGCGAGCCGCGCGGGGTTGAGTTCGAAGGGCTGACGGCCGGGCACGAAGGGACCGGATCGAGTGTGGAGATTGAGGTCCTCTCGGGCGCAGGAAGGGTGATCGCGTTTGGCACGGGTTTGCCTCGCACACCGGCCGAAGGCCCGGAGAAGGGCGTCGGAGATCAGGAACCGTCCGCAGCCGGCGACCTGAATGCGTCGAGGCCCCCCAGTGGAAATCCCGATTCGAAGCAGGCCGATCTGGCCGAAAAAGTTCAGCAGGGCGGCGAGCTCACCGGCAACGGCACGATCGGGAAGATTCCCCGGTGGACGGGCTCCAGGGCGCTCGGTGATTCGTCTATAAACGAAACCGACGGGAATGTGCACATCGGACCGAGACCGGCGACTACGAATGCCAGGCTGTGGGTTACCGGTGAGGGCGCGAATTCAGCCATCGTGGGCAGCAGCGACGGAACTGACGGCGCGGGCGTGACCGGATTCAGCATCCCGGGTGGCACCGGTGTATCGGGCAATACGACTAAGGGGACCGGCGTTGCCGGTGACAGCGCAGAGGGGGAAGGGGTCAAGGGCGCTAGCGTCAGTGGCTCGGGTGTTCGGGGAGAAAGTATGAGCGCCACGGGAGTTCTGGGCATGAGCATGACCGGCGCCGGCGTTCGGGGTGAGAGCGAGAGCGGGCGAGGCGTGCATGGGAGCAGCAAGACCCTCACAGGTGTGCTTGGGGAGAGCGAGGGCGGCCCCGGCGTGGCTGGCCGCAGCATGGGAGGAGGAGCTACTTTCGGCGTGCTTGGGAGGGCGGAAGGTGGGTCCATAGCCGGTGTGCATGGCGTTGGCACGGCAGAGGCCGATGGTGTGCAAGGCAGAGCCGAGGGCGGCGGCATCGGCGTAAAAGGGGAGAGCGCCAGTGGCACGGGGGTGTTGGGGAAGACCCAGAGTGGTTCGGCCGCCGTCAAGGGCGAAGCCGACAGCGGGATCGGACTCCATGGCGTGAGTGCCAGCCAGGCCGGTGTGAAAGGCGAAAGCACGAGTGGTAGCGGCATGGAGGGAGTGAGTCAGAGTGGTTCGGGCCTGAAGGGCACGAGCATGAGCGGCGCAGCCGTCGAAGGCATGAGCACCAGCGGATCGGCGCTGAAGGGCTCGAGCATGAGCGGCAGCGGAATAGAAGGGAAGAGCACCAGCGGCGCTGGAGTTCATGCCGAAAGCACGTCCGGAGATGGCGTCCAGGCGTCCAGCGACAGCGCGGCGGGTGTGTATGGTGAGAGCAAGAGCGGCTACGGGGTGTGGGGATATAGCGCAAGCGAACCGGGTGTTCGGGGTAGCAGTGAAAGCGGACGCGGGGTCGAGGGCATTGCCAACTCGCAGAGCGGCGTTTACGGGGAGAGCCAGCAGCTTCACGGTGTCAGCGGCATCAGCAAGGGAGTCGGTTTTGGAGTGCTGGGCAGGGCCGAGGGGGGAGTCGCCGGCGTCCATGGTCGTGGCACGGCGGATGCTAACGGCGTCGAAGGCAGGGCCGAGGCCAGCGGCATCGGCGTCAAGGGTGAAAGCGTCAGCGGCGTAGCCGTATCGGGCACTAGCACAAGCAACTCCGGGGTGGAGGGCAGCAGTATGAGCAGCTCGGGCGTTGAAGGTGAAAGCATGAGCGGCGTAGGAGTATCCGGCATCAGCACCAGCAACTCAGGCGTGGAAGGCAACAGCGATAGCGGCGCCGGCGTGAAGGGTACCAGTAAGAGCCGCCGCGGCGTGCTGGGAATAAGTGAAAGCAATATTGGTGTGGAAGGCGTGAGCACGAGTAGTCGAGGAATTCAAGGGGTCAGCAACGCCGAAATCGGCGTTGCGGGATTCAGTATGAGCAACAAAGGAGTGCAGGGAATGAGTACAAGCGGAACCGGCGTACTGGGGGTCAGCATGAGCGGCCGCGGCGTGGAAGGGCAGAGTAATACCCGGGGAGGGGTTGCAGGATTCAGCCAATCAGGAGTTGGCGTCGGCGGAGTGAGTACGAGCGGCGATGGCATCTTTGGCGAGTCGACGTCGGGAGCGGCCGGCACCTTCGGCGGCAGGCTGGTCGTGACCGGTGCCGTGATTGCCGGCGCGAAATTCTTCCACATTGACTACCCCCTCGACCCCGCGAACAAATATCTGAATCACGCGAGTGTGGAATCTTCGGAGATGAAGAATATTTACGATGGTGTCACAGAGCTTGATGCGGACGGCGAAGCCATCGTGACCCTGCCTGAGTGGTTCAGCGTCCTCAATCGTGATTTTCGTTACCAGCTCACCGCACTCGGCTCACCGGCGCCAAGCCTCTACATTGCTGAAGAAGTACGCGGGAACCAGTTCAGAATTGGTGGCGGCCGGCCCGGAATGAAAGTGTCCTGGCAAATCACGGGTATTCGCGATGACGTTTGGGCGCGTGCCCATCCCATTCAGGTCGTCGAAGAGAAGCCCTCGAGGGAGCAGGGCACTTATTTTCATCCGGAGGTCTATCAGCAGCCCAAGGAGAAGGGATTCCTGTGGCTCGATCATGCCGACCTCATGCAGCAACTTAAGGAAACGAATCGGGCCGGGGGGCAGCGGGGAACTTCATCCATGATCAAGTAGGTCCTCATTGACCGCTTCTATTACGCCTCGTCTAGCGATTCCGGGGTGGCTGGGTTTGATTGTTGACACCGAAGGCGGCTGGGAATGGAAAGCGGGTGCACCAGGATCCGGCCCTGCTATCGGGACTTTTTCGGCGGAGCAAAGTTCAATTGGAGCCTCGACGCAGGAGATCTGCCAAGCGGATATTGACCTTGATTTGAGATCAGGTTACCGCGGCCCTGCATTAGGCTGTGTACTATCACCGTAACTGACCGTGAAGCGGTCCACAGCTCCGCCGGCCCGCGGCATCAGATACAACTCAAATCCCTCATCGCGGTTGGATGCGAACGCCAAACCCTGACCGTCAGCCACCCAGGCCGGGTTGACATCGGCAGCCGGATGGCTTGTCAGGCGCGTGATCTGGCCGCCATTTGCTCGCATGGTGTAAATTTCGGGGTTTCCCTCTCGCTCGGAGACAAAAGCAATCAACTCGTTGTCGGGCGACCATGCAGGTTGAGTCTCAGCCGCAGGGTCCTGGGTCAGGCTCTGCTGGCCACTGCCGTCCGCGTTCATCACGAAAATTTCAAAGTTGCCGGTCCGGTTGGAGGCGAAAGCAATCTTTCTTCCGTCGGGCGAGAACGTGGGAGAGCGGTCAACGGCCGGTTCGTTCGTCAGCCGTGTGACACCGTTGCCGTCGGCATTCATGAGGTAGATTTCGGGGTTACCATCGCGCTCAGAGACAAAAGCGATCTTGCTTCCGTCCGGAGACCATGTAGGGTCGTAGTCGGGTGCGAGGTGATTGGTTAGACGACTCGCTTCCGGGCTCCCTTGGGAAGGCATGATGTAGATCTCTGTATTGGCATCACGAGTAGAGACGAAGGCGATGCGACTTCCGTCAGGGGAGAAGGCCGGGCTGAAGTCGTCGGCAGGATTGTTCGTAAGCCGCGCTGGGAAGAGCCGGAAAGCATCGGTCAGGTAGATTTCGGGGTCTCCATCCCGGGTGGACGTGAAAACAATCTGCGAGACGGTGGCAGTCGGAGCTGAGGATCTACCAAACTCAGAAGTGTTCCCCTGCGGATCGGTCACTGTAGCCGTCAAATTGAAGAGTAAGCCTTGCTGGGCGGCGTTTAGGTCCACAGGGACGCTGAATCTGCCCTTGAAAACGGCTGCCGTTGCTATCGGTATTTCCCCTTCATCTGCGGAGTCTTGATAGAGCTCCACGGTGCTGCCGTCGGGTGCATTAGCGGTACCGATGATGGAGTTGCTAGTGGAGCTTTCGAGCAGGGGAGGCGGTATCTCTCGGTTGCCTCCGTTTCTCAAACTGATGCCTTTTCCAGCATTGGCCGTAATGGTGTTATTCCGGATGGAGTTGCGAACGGTTGTTGGACCTTCGACCTGCACGCCCGCGCCATTTCCGGTGACGGTGTTTCCGCGCACCTCACCGTCTACGGCCCCGTCCATGAAAAGCATTCCTACAACTCGATTTTCCTGGACCGTGTTTTGAAGGAAGCGATTCGAGGTTCTGGCTGCCGCCTCCGTTCCCAAGGCGTCCGTCTTCTTTGGATCCATGCCTGACTTGATGATGCCCCTTTCATTCAGCTTGATGACGTTGTTTACCACCTCAACGTTACTGGGCGAGTGAATGAAAATTCCGTCGGTATTCTGGAAAACGCGATTGCCGGCGACCCGGCAGGCCGCGTTCGCGCCTTCGAAGCGCATACCGATTGGATTGAACGAGATCTCATTGGAACTGGCTGGATCCGGGCCGCCGATCAGCACATCCTGAGCATCATCCACCACCATACCTCTGCTACTGTTGGCTTGAATCAGGTTGTTCTGAATGACGGTCTTTTGGGCTTTTCCTCTCACGATGATGCCATCGGTGTTGAAGGAAATGACGTTTCGTTCGGACCCAGCAGCACCGCCAATGATGGTGTGCTCGGCCAAGTCCTCAACCACGATCCCAGCCTCCTGTTCTCTGCCACTGCTGCCGAGCGTGATCAAGCACCCCAAAATGTGGTTGTTGCGTGTGCCGGTGCCCGTCACCGGGGCCCCAAATTCTCCCCCGCTTCCGGTCACACGAATGCCGGCTTTGACGTTATTCCGGATTTCCACTGCCGCCAACTCCTGACCGCTGCTGGAACCCGTGCCGATAAAGTTATCGCTGGCGCCATCCTCGATGCGGATACCATCGCCGCCGTTCCCGCCCGGTTCACCCCCAATGCTCAGACCGACACGTGCTTTGATGATCTGGTTACCCTTCGTACCGACGCCCCGCAAGACGATCCCATGCTCCTTATTGGCATCGGAACGAAGTTCCGTCAACACATTGTCTTTTGAGCCTCCCTCTACCACTACCCCGTTTCGGTTCTGAACGAAAATGCCTGTGACGCGGTTGCGCTCCGAACCGTTGAGGAGCAGACCGTCACCTTGGTTGCGTGAGGCTGCCACAATGAGTTCGTTGTCTTTGGCTCCAAAGACTCCAATCCCAGCTCCCTTTCCCTGGCATTCGCTCGCTTGGAGGCTCAGTCTATTCCGTTGCACATCCCGCAGAACTGCTCCGATGACGCAGTTGAAGAACTCCCCAATCGCGAAGTTGCTCACAACGTCGGCGCCGGTCATCAAGAGCCCCAGATCAGAGCCATAAAAGAAAAACTGAACGTGCAGCCCGCTTGTACTCCCTTCAATAAGGGCGCCTGCTAATTTGTTACCGCTTCCGTGAACTACGATGGGCGGCTCCCCCGCCGAGGCCACATTCCAAACATCAGATACATCCCTGACAAGAAGTCCATATTCTCTGTTGCGAGAGCAATCGGCGCTGATGCGGTTTCTCTTGGAGTTGCCAACGACGGCGATCCCGTTTGTGTTTTCGCTCGCTTCGACAAAGAACGTGTTGTCGCTGACATTGTTGATGGTGATCCCATTACCTGCATTAGCTTTGGCGGTGACCTGGATGACATTGTTTCTGACGCCTTCGCCTAATAGGAGCACGCCGTCGCCGCCATTGGCGGAAACGCTGCCTCCGATAATATTGGAGGTGCCGTCGAAGAGAGCCACACCATGCACTCCGCAGCCTGACTTAGGAATGACCTGGCCAGTGTTCGGGTCTATGGCCCCTGTGTGCACCGTGATCTTGTTGCCGACCGCGTCACCCTCGAGCACGACACCGTCGCCGCTGATACGCTCCAGCGATGCCTCTACAACATTAGACTTTCCACCCCGAATGCATATGGCGCTGCCGTCATAGCCGTCACTCCTGATCTGAAGTTGATTGTTGTTGCCCAGAACAACGACGGCACAGCCGCTGCTCCCCCGGATCATCACGTTGATGACCTGATTGTTTCCTTCCACCCTCAGCGAGCCTTCAATGGTCCCGGATAAAGTGTCGAACGGATTGTTCAGCGTGACGATCCCGGAGCCCTCCCCGCTGACGATGTCGGCAAAGACGGCTCCCACGGGAAGGGTAACGAAAGGACGCTCGCTCTCAGGAAGTTGCTCTGGACTGGTGATTGTCTTCCCGCCCGCCAGTTCAAGAGCGCGCACCAAGGAAATAGGTGAAAAGCCCCCGAAGTTAATGGAGCCGCCACGCGCGCGCCCCGGTTCCAAAGTGAAATTCCGTTGCGTTCGCCCCGCAGGAGTCGCCAGGGCCACGGCCAGTGTTCTTTCGATCATGTCGTCCGGCGGGGTCTGTGGGGGTACCAGGACCTGCAGCCGATTCACGGCGAGGATCTCCACTGGCGCCGCCTCTGTATCGCCAAAAAAGATGCGAAGGGCCGATACGTCGCTGCCGATATTCCTCGTGTTGCAAGTGACGATCGTGCCAACCGGTCCCCTATCCGGCGTCATCGCCTCGATGACGGGAACGCCGAACACCAGAAAAGGCTGGCTTTTTCCCTCGCGTTGTTCCTCCCCAAAGCGCGTCTCGAAATTGTGCAGGATGCGAATCCGGCCGCTCTTTGCGTTTTTGGGCACGCGCAGCGTGACATTGCCATCGCTGCCTGACCTGTTTCCCCTTGTTACCTCCGCGTCATCAAAGGAGTTCTCCGGATCGCCCTCGAAACTGAAGAAGTCCTCGGGCGAAAAGCCGAAGCCCTCCAGGGTAACCTCGGTGCCTTCAAACGGCTGCCCGCCGAATTCGTCGGCGGCGGCGAACCCTTCACCAGGGGTCATCGCGTCCACAAAGGGGAAGGAGACTACCCGAAACTGGCTGGTGCCGCGTCTCCCCTGGGCGAGAACGACCAGATCGTAAGTGTCGTCGATCAAACCCTCGAACTCTCGAGGCAGGCGAACAGTCAATTCCTGCTGCCCATCGGGAAGGTCTTGAACCGCTGTCACTGTTCCGTCAAGCTCCTCGAAGACACCCCCGATAATGTGCCCGAAGATAACCCTATCTCTGGGATTTTGCCGCTGAAAGCGGGCATTGCGAATGACCACATTGATCTCTTGTCCAGGGAATCCACTAGGTGGGTCCACACGCACGACTTCCAATTGGAACGGATTGCCCACCACAATAAAGGCGGATTCCAGCGGTGTAGTGCGCAAGAGTCCGCTCGCCCGTTCTGCGACCTGCCCGAACGCTGAGATCGCGGAAAGTAGCACCAAGGCCTTCGAGCCGATAAATGCTCCGGCTGCCTTCCCTGACGCCTCTGCCAATCTGGTCAAGCCCCTTCGGGTGTAATAGTCGGCCAACACGTGAAGCAAGCTTCGAGCTGATGCCACGGACTGATGTATGAACTCCTCCCCCTTATTCTCATTGGCATAGATGGCACGGACGGAGGCCCTGGCGGTATCAATCATTGTACTCCGTATTAGCAGCTTCAACTCAAAGGGCAGGTCGCTTAGGCCTAGAAATGCATTCGTGAAATCCAGCGTGGCATTCGCTAGGTTCAGGATAATGACGTTCTCCTGGTCGCTCGCAAAATTCTCCGAAACAAACGAAAACTCCTGGCCGCCGTCCAACAGGTCGTAGCCAGGACCGATACCCCGCAGCAGATAGATCGCGTCGCGGTCAGGAAGGTCAATGGATTCATCCGCGAGGGCGTCGGTGAGCGCGTCTCTGATTAAGTTGACGAGTTCTGCGATGATGTTGAATCGTCTGAAGAGCAAGTCGGCGGGGATATAACGTTGGGCGCGGAAAGCACCCTTTGCAGGATAACGTAGGAGGGGAACGGCTTCTCGTACACTCGTATAGCCATTGAGGAAGAATTGGTCGTCCAGTTCGTAGACAACCGCTAGCCAGTCCACCGGGTTGAGCGGAATCCCCTGGACTTGAATCTGCCTTTCGCTGCCCCTTACCTGGAGGAAATCAAGATCCAGATTGAAAAGCTGATGGAGCCGCTGTTCCTCCTCCTGGCGAATCGCCCTTTGACGGTCTTTCCCTAGGGAGCGCATCTCCCCGCTCTGACCCACCGAGAGCAGGGCTTCTGCATACGCTTGAGTAAAAACAGGATCGGTGAAAGGATCGCCGCCCTGAGAGTAAAGAGGGTAAAGCTGACCGATGACCTGAGCGAATACCCGCACCTTGTCGTCCTGGCGGATGATGTTCAGAATGCGCTCGGCGATCAACGTTTCCGTCGTCAGGAAAAAGGGGCTGATGAAAACGAGCGCCTCTGCGGTGGAAGTCGCGTCGATGGTGAGCGGTTGCTGATCCGAAAGCGTCACGGCGTAGAAGAAGGTTTGGCGGCTTAGGTCTTTGGGTGCCGAGACCACGACCAAAGGGACATCTTTCGGGACCGGAATGGCGAACTCCGTTACGTTGTCCCTGATGCTGAGGCTGCGCACGGGGCCGTAGGCGTTCACGATATCAAAATCCGCGGCATTAATTCCCGCTGGCGGCTCAAATCGCCCACTTGCGAGCACGGTCACGGTGAATATATGGTCGCCACTGGTCTTCCCCCATGGCGTGGTCACGATGACGCGGCCAGTCATTGCGCCCTCGGGCACTTGCGTGACGATGCGCGTTTCCGTCACCTCGCTCACGGCGGCTTGAACGCCGCCGAAAGTCACGACATTCTCTTTCGGCCTGCCTGCCGAGAAGAACTGTCCCTCGATTTCTACCTTCGTTCCGGGGCCGCCGCTGGAGGGCTGGAGCGACGTGACGATGGGCTTTTCGGCCTCCTGTAAACCCCGCGCTGCAAGGCGGCTGCGGCGTGCCACGACGACCGCCCCCCGCGGGTTGGGCAAGCTGGCAAGCATAGCTAGCCCGCCCGTGTGCAGTGTCCCGGCCGAGGGGCTTGCCCGCCCTGCCGCGATCGAGATGTTGCCCGAGTGTGATTGACCCGGTGCTCGAGTGAGAATTCCCGTCCCAGAGAGCGTAGTCAGGATTCCGCCAAACAAGTAAACGGAGATGGCGATCTTCGTTCCTCGTTTCATAGCTCCTTCTCCCCACATCGACTGAGCTCTGGAAAATCAGCGGCACCGTGATCAGACGGCCACACACGCCCTATTGAGCATTGCAATTCTTGGTAGGCGGCGCAAATCCAGCCCAGGAGCTCGAACAGGATTATGATCCGGAATTTCCATCTTGGCCACCCTGAAAAGTCCGCTGATGGAGCTCCCGATCTTTCACGACGTGGAACATCGCACCCTGATGTTGACCCGGATTCGTGAACGATTGACCTTTTGGGAAAGGAGGAGTCCGCTCGTCCTAGGTCCTGCTCACCGGCAGGCGGGCGGGTGGTACTTAAGCCAGATCTTAATAGGCGAGAAGCTTTTCCAGCGCGGCTCTCAGGTCGTCAACCGAAGGCAGCACAGCCGTCTCGAGGACGGGTGCGGTAGGGACGAACGAGTCGGCTGCCGCAACCCGCAACACCGGGGCGTCGAGCACATCGAAGCAGTGCTCCGCAATCCGAGCGGCGACCTCCGCGCCGAATCCCATCGTCAGCGTGTCTTCGTGTGCGACGATGACGCGGCTGGTCTTTCTCACACTCGCGTAAACCAGCTCTTCATCCCACGGCAGAATGGAGCGCAGGTCCAGGATCTCGACTGACGGGCCCTCTTCCTCCAACTGTCTTGCGAGTTCGAGTGCAAGATAGACCGTGCTCCCCCAAGTGATGATGGTCGCGTCGGCACCCTCCCTCCGGATGCGGCCTTTGCCGAAAGGAACCATGTATTCGGCGTCCGGCTCGGGGGTCTTGGCCAGGATCTTCCGATACACGCCTTTGTGTTCCAGGAAAAGAACCGGATCGTCGCAGCGGATCGCGGTCTTCATC
>JACQTD010000129.1 GCA_016210985.1 Acidobacteriota bacterium | reverse complement strand
CTTCTGAGCATCGGCTATTCGGCCTGCCATTGGTGCCATGTCATGGAGCATGAATCGTTCGAGGACGAGAGCACGGCCCGGATCATGAATCAGAACTTCATCAACATCAAGGTTGACCGGGAGGAGCGGCCGGATCTGGACGCTATTTATATGCAGGCAGTCCAAATGCTTACCGGGCATGGGGGCTGGCCGATGACGGTCTTCCTCACGCCCGCGAAGGTTCCGTTTTACGGCGGGACTTATTTCCCCCCGGAGGACCGGCACGGCTTGCCTGGTTTCCCGCGCGTCCTGACCGGCATTGCCAACGTTTATCGTGAGAAGCGCGAGCAAGTCGAAACAAGCAGCGCGGAGATTCTGGCGAATTTGGGTAGAATGGCCTCGTTCGAGCCCGCCGGAGGGGAACTGAGCTTCGAACTGCTGGAGGGGGCTTTTCAGGCGTTGAAGCGAGCCTATGATCCGACTAACGGCGGATTCGGAACTGCTCCGAAGTTCCCGGGCTCCATGAGCCTGACCTTTCTCCTGTGGAGATTCGCAAGGACCGGCGACGCGCAGGCACTGGAGATGGCCGAGTCGAGCATGAAGAAAATGGCCCGGGGCGGGATCTACGATCACGTGGGCGGCGGGTTCCACCGGTATTCGGTTGACGAGAAGTGGCTGATCCCCCACTTCGAGAAGATGCTCTACGACAACGCCCTTCTCGCCCGGCTCTACCTTGACGGTTTCCGGGTGACCGGACAGGCCTTCTACCGGCGGATCGCTGAAGAGACGCTCGAATACGTGATGCGTGAGATGACCCATGCTTCGGGCGGCTTCACCTCCACGCAGGACGCCGACAGCGAGGGTCACGAGGGCAAGTTCTTTGTCTGGACTCCGGACGAGATTGAACAGGTCTTGGGCAGGCCCGACGCCGAATTCTTCTGTCAGGCTTATGATGTGACCGCCTTGGGCAATTTCGAAGGAAAGACCGTGCTGAACATACCGCGCGATCCCGAGATTACGGCCAAGCTTGCGGGTATCACGCCCGACGAGCTGGAGTCGCGATTGGCGGCGATGCGGAGTAGGCTCCGGGAGGTGCGAGAGCGGCGTGTCAAGCCGGGACTCGACGACAAGATCCTGACCAGTTGGAATGGCCTGATGATCCGAAGCTTCGCTGAGGCCGGCGCCGTCCTGGCGCGAGCCGATTTTCTAAACGCGGCCCGGAGAAGCGCTGACTTTCTCTGGTCCTCGCTCCGCCAAGGTGATCAGTTGTTGAGAACGTACCGGAACGGTTCCTCGAAGCTCGACGGCTACCTGGAAGATTATGCCCATTTCGCGGACGGGCTGCTTGCACTTTACTTCGCGACGTTTGAGGTCGACTGGTTCGCCCGGGCTCATCGGCTGATTGAGGCGATGCTCGACCGATTCTGGGATCATGAGGGCGGCGGGTTCTATTTCACCGCCCGGACGCACGAGCCGCTGATCACCCGGACGAAGGACTTTTATGATAATGCCACGCCCTCGGGGAACTCGGTTGCGGTTCATGTACTCCTTCAGATGCACGCGCTGACCGGCGAATTCCGATATCTGAGTGCGGCGGAAACCGTTCTCAAATTGATCAGCGACGCGGCGTTTAAGTACCCGAGCGGATTCGGGCACATGCTCTGCGCGGTCGAAGCCTTCCTGTCGCGGGTCAAGGAGATCGCCATCATCGGCCATCCGGAAGACCCCGGGACCCGCTCCCTGCTCGACGTGGTTCGCCAGGGCTACCTGCCCAATGCGGTCGTGGCCGTGGGCCTTCCCGGCAATGGAGCCGTGGAAGTCCCGCTACTGCGGGAACGCGGCCAGGTGGATGGGCGGCCGACGGCTTATGTATGCGAACATTTTTCCTGCCGGGAGCCGGTGACTTCGCCGGAAGCGCTCCGCGAGTTGCTGCAGGAGAGAACCGCTTGACCCAGGCGTGGCGGCGTTGAATTCTCAGCTTCGTTTGGATATAAGGTCGGATGTGGTGGCCGGTATTCGTGGACAGGTCTGATGGGAGCGTTTCTGCTGCAGCTTTTTTGCCAGGACCAAGAAAGCGAAATAGCGGATTGAGGGGGTCTCCTCTCATGGGACCGCGGGGGTAGCCATCGGGGTAGTGGCGCTCAACCAAGCTGAAGCCCTCCTGTTCGACTGGGACGGCACCGTGGTGGATACGTTTTCCAGCGGATTCGCCGCCTTCGAAAAGGTCTTCTCGCACTTCGGACTGGCGTTCAGCCATTCCGATTTCCTGCAACACTACTCCCCCAACTGGTATCGCTTCTATGAACGGATGGACCTGCCCGAGCGTCACTGGGAAGAGGCCGACCAGCTGTGGCGCGCCGCCTACGACCCAACCTCGCCGTCCCTGATGCCGGGCGCCGCTCCGGCGCTGCGGGAATTGACGGCGCGCGGTTATCTGCTCGCGGTTGTGACCAGCGGTCATCGGACGCGCGTGGAACGTGAATTACGCCATACCGGATTAGCGGATTGTTTTCAAACGGTCGTATGCGGAGACCAGGTCGAGGAGATGAAACCTGCTCCCGAGGCCCTGTTGAAGGCCGCGAAGCTTCTCTCCACCCCACCGTCCAGGTGTGTTTATATCGGCGATGCACCCGAAGACGTGGAGATGGGGAGGCGGGCCGGCGCGCTTACGGTGGCCGTCTCGAGTCCGTACGTTCGGGACTTCGATTCGCTGGCGGCCGCGGCTGACTATACGATTCGGAACCTGAATGAAATACTGACATTATTCCCGTCGAACCCGATAACCCTCCAGGCGAGGGATCACTAAGGAGGAACCATGGTCACCCATTTTCGCACGGTTTTGCCCCACCTGAACTTCCTGCTGTTCGTCTTCGCCCTTTCAACGGGCGTGATTCACGCCCAGTCTCAGGCGACCACCGGGGTCATCCAGGGCACGATTCTGGATCCCTCGGGAGCCTCGCTTTCCGGCGTTGCGGTTACGATCAAAAACGTCGATACCAATTTCGAGCGCGCGCTCACGACTGATGACCAGGGCCGCTTCGTGGGTCTGGTGCTGCCGCCGGGGCGGTATGACGTCACCGCAATGAAATCAGGCTTCGCCACCCTGGTACAAAGGGGGCTGACCCTGACGGTCGGGCAAACCGTGGATTTGGGCCTTACCATGAAAGTGTCCGCCCTCGCCGAAACCATCGAAGTGACGGCCACGACCGGGGCCATAGATGCCGGCGGGAGCGTGGGACAGACCACGCTGAACCAGGTTACGGTCGATACGACACCGCTGGTCGGAAGGAAATTCGAGTCGCTTATCACGCTCTCGCCGGGTGTAAGCATCGTCCAGGGTCCGGACGGCAATGAGATCAATTTCAACGGGCAGCGCGGTATCAACAACAATATCAGCGTCAACGGCGGCGATTACAACAACGCGTTTTTCGGGGAGCAATTGGGGGGACAGCGGGCGGATATCGGCATCACGCTGGAAGCCGTGAAGGAGTTCCAGGTGATCTCGCAGAATGCCCCGCCGGAATTCGGCCGCTCCTCAGGCGGATTTGTCAACGTGGTGACCAAGTCGGGTACCAACGACTGGCATGGCAACCTCTTTCATTTCCAGCGGGCCAGGTTCCTCACGCATGAGAATTCGGATGGCACCGAACAGACGGGCTTTCATCGCGAGCAGTTCGGCGGGACGATCGGCGGCCCGATGATCAAGGACAAGATGTTTTTCTTCGGCGCCTTCGAGCAGATCATCGCGAATCTCGAGCGCCCTAACCTCAGCCTGCCATTTCCGGATCCGGTGGCCGAGGCGCAACGCCAGACGCTCCTCAATTTTTTCAGGACGAGGTTCGGCGCCGACGAAGGACAGCCGGTGGAGCATCCGATCCGTAACACGGCCTTCCTGTTGAGGTGGGACTGGAATATCAATACCGCAAATCAGCTTGCAGTGACCTATAATTTCGACCGGTCGGACAAGAAGAATGAGACGTTTGATGTACGCACCTACGGGACCAGCGCCAACGGGATCGAAGGCCCCTCCCGCATACAACCGCTGACGGTATCGCTCAGTACCGCCGTATCGCCGACGATGCTGAACGAATTTATTTTCACCTATGTGAGGGAATCCCGGCCGCGGGGTTACGACGGACCCGACCTGCCCGATACCGGCATTGGATTCAGTCCGAGCTTCCGGTTTGGAAGGCCGTTCTTCCTTCCGGTCGAGGAGCTCCTGCTTCGGTATCAGGTGAAGGACAACTACTCGATCGTCAAGGGCCGGCACACCTTCAAGTTCGGCATGGATTACAACCGGACGCGTAATTCCCAAGTATTCATCGGCTTCGCCCGCGGGCGGTATCTTTTCAGCAGTGTGGACGCCTTCATCGATTATGCCACCAATGGACCGACGGCGGCGAACGCCTCAAGTCTACTGTTCTATCTCGACTTCGCCGGTGTGGGCGGCAGATCCATCGAAGAAGCCGGCGCCACCGATATCAATAACAACGAGATCGCCTTCTTCGCCCAGGACAAATGGCATGCCGGCGGCGGATTCACGCTGAACTATGGATTGCGATACGAAGCGCAGCTGATGCCTGACCCGCTGACGCCGCCGAGTCAGACTTATTACGGATCGTTGATCGGTACCCCGGGCTTCCCGAGTGACGGGACAATACCGGACCAGACCCATCAGTGGCAGCCTAGGGTGGGATTCGCCTGGGACCCGTTTCAGAAGGGTAAGACCGTGATCCGCGGCGGCGGGTCCATCTTCTTTGCCCGAACCCCGATGCTCGAGCAGGTTGGCCCCCTGAACACCAACGGGGTGATCGCTACCGGAAATTATCGCGATGGCACCTTCCCGGTCAATTTACTCCCGCTGTATCCCAATGTTCTGCCCCCGCCAACAGGAACGCCCTTCTCGCCCTCGGTGCGAGTCTTCGCGAAGGATTACGCCAATCCCAGAACGTACATGGCCAATATCGCTTTCGAACAGGAGCTGGTCACCGATCTTACGGCCTATGTCGATTTCACGTGGGCCAAGGGGGTCCACCTGACCCGGTTCATCAATGCGAATAATCTGGGGCCGGACCTCGGACTGCCCGTGAACGGGGACACGCATGTCTACGGAACGGAGCGGCCGTTCGGCGCCCTCTTCCCGTTCGGTGACATCGCCACGACTTCCAGTTCAGCCAAGTCGCTCTACCGCGGAGTGACGGTCGGCATGCGAAAGCGCTTCAGCAACCGGTTCCAGTTTGAATGGAATTATGTCTATTCCAAGGATCTGGATGACGACTCGAACGAGCGCGACCCCTTCACCTTCCGGTACTTCAATTTCTTCGACTTCCAGTCGGATTATGCGAACTCAGACCGTGATATCCGCCACAAGTTCAATTTCTTCGGATTCGCGGAGCTTCCCGGAGGTTTTGAATTGAATGGCCTGCTTGCGGTCCGGTCTGCTCAACCGATCACACCTTCGCCGCGCGTGCTCAATGGCGTCGATCGGGGCCGGAACAGTATCCGGAAGGACAACGCCTATTCCTCCTTCGATTGGCGCGTTCAGCGGCCGTTCAGGTTCGGCGAGCGGTGTTCGCTCGTCCCGCTGTTCGAGATGTTCAACAGCTTCAACAGCAAGAACAACCTGAATCCGCTCGTCTCTCCCGCACTCTTTAATTTTGACGGTTTCCTGCGGAGCGGGATCGGCGACCCGTTAACCATGCAGCTGGGCCTTAAGTTCAATTTTTAGCCTTGGGGTCAGACGTTGAACCGGAAATGGATGACGTCGCCGTCCCGTACGACGTATTCCTTCCCCTCGAGCCGGAGTTTTCCCGCCTCCCTGGCTTTGGCCTCGCTTCCGAGCGCGATCAGGTCCTCGTAGTGCACCACTTCGGCTCGTATGAAGCCCCTTTCAATGTCCGAATGGATCTTCCCGGCGGCCTTGTGCGCGACTGTGCCCCTGCGGATAGGCCAGGCCCGGCACTCGTCCTCCCCGGCAGTAAGGAAACTGATCAGATCGAGCAGTTCATAAGCGGCCCGGATGAACCGGTCCCGCGCAGGTTCCTGCAAGCCCAGGTCCTGAAGGAATGCCGCCTGATCCTCGGGTGCGAGTCGCGAAATCTCCATCTCCACCTGGCCGGCGAGCTCAAGACATGGTGGGGCACCCTCGCCGCCCGATGGGATTGCCCCTCCGCCTTCGCCTTGCTTGAGCCCCTCCTCAGACTGGTTAATCAGAACCAGGATCGGCTTTTGACTCAGGAAGCGAAATCCGGCAACGGCATTCCAAACCTGAGGCTGAAGTGAAAGGGTCCGGAGCGGCCGTTCTCCCGCGAGGTGGTCCTGGCAAGCCGCCAGCGCCTCGCGTTCCAGCGGGCTGGCCGACCGCTCCTTGCTCAGTCGCTCGAGGCGCGTCTCGACCTGGATCAGGTCGGTAAGAATCATTTCGGATTCGAAGGCGGCGATGTCTTCCGCCGGGTTCGGTCCACTCCCGTCTATCGGGCTTGCAAACCCTCTCGCTACGTGGACAAGGGCGTCGACTTCACGCATCTGGCGCACGAGTTCCGCGTCGAGACTCTTTCGGGCATCCTCGGCAGACGGTCCGGGGACATCGATGAAAGTGACCTCCGCGAAGACCCTTTTCTTCGGATGGTAGAGTTCAGCCAGCCGATCGATCCGGGGGTCGGGAACCTTTATGCTGCCCAGATTGGCATGCTCCTTACGGCCGTGCGCGGCGACCTGAGCT
>JACQTD010000132.1 GCA_016210985.1 Acidobacteriota bacterium | reverse complement strand
GATTGGAGCCCACGGGGAAGACTTGAATTTCCTCGAGGGCGCGGAGTAGCTTGGCCTGGAGTGCGGGTGACATATCGGCGATCTCGTCGAGGAAGACGGTGCCGCCATGGGCGGCTTCGATCTTGCCCGCGTGACGTGCGGATGCGCCGCTGAAGGCGCCTTTCTCGTAACCGAACAGTTCCGACTCGATGAGCCCTTCCGGCAAGGCGGCGCAACTGACCTTGACCAACGGTTTGCTCGCCCGGAGCGAGTTGTAATGGATCGCCTGGGCGATCAGTTCCTTGCCTGTTCCCGACTCTCCGCGCACCAGCACCGTGGTGTTGGTTCTCGCCACCTGGGCCACGTGTTCATACACCTTCCGCATGGTGCTGCTGCTCCCGATGATGTTGCGGAAGTCATAACGCTCGCGGAGCTCCTGCTTCAGGTGAATGTTCTCGTCGAGCAGGCGGCGGCGCTCGGACTCGATGAGGCTGTTCACCTTTATCGCCTGACCGAACATCGACGCCACTACGCCGAAGAACTTGGCGGCCCGTTCGTAGTCCCGGTCTTTCCGGTAGATCAAATCGATCGCGAGCGCGCCGACCGACCGTCGGTTGACCGTGATCGGAATGCAGATAAACGAGAGCTCCTCGCGAGTCTTCTTGGCGCCGGCGCCCATCTCGCCCCGCAGGGCAGGTTCCCGGCTCACCTGAGGAATGACGACCTGTTTGCCGGTCTGGACGACCCGTCCGATGATCCCTTCTCCGGGTCGCTGTGGCGGCTGGTTCGGCCTGTGCTTCGCGTCCCCGGTCCAGGCCTCGGCATGCAGCACGCCGCGTTCATCGTCGAGAAGATAAATGGCGCCGTGCCGCATGCTGTGCTGCGCCTCCATCAACTCCAGTGCCCTGGTGAGCGCGGCCTTGAGGTTGAGTGTGCCCGCCAACGTCTGGCTGAGATCCAGCAGCGTCGAAAGTTTGCGGACCTCGCTGGTGTGGTCCGCTCCGGGAGCGATCATCGAGCCGGTGGCCATGGAAACCAGAATGTAACACCCCGCGCGGAACAGCGAAAGGATTTTTGAATCCCGGCTGCGACCTTTTGCCGGGATACGCGTCTAAGCTGTTGGCGGGGGTGCCGGAGCACCGCAATCCGGCCGCAAGCCGAGTGTGCGAGCGCATGCCGCATCCCATTGACAGGTTTGAAGGCTACCGTATATGGTGGGTCGGCTTGTCTATTTACTTCCCAACCGAGGGACTTCGTCTAGAGACGCGATGAAGACGCTGCTGCTGAATCCTCCCTCCTTTGAGAATTTCGACGGCGGAGCCAGCTCTCGTTGGCCCGCCACCCGGGAGATTGCTTCGTTCTGGTATCCGGTCTGGCTGGCCTACCCGGCGGCGATGATCAAGGAGAGCCGTTTGCTGGACGCCCCGCCGCACGGAATCGGCGTGGCCGAAACCTTGCAGATCGCGCGCGATTACGATTTCGTGGCGATCTTCACCAGCACGGCGGGCTTTCAGAGCGACGTTCAGCTTGCGGAGGCGATGAAGGCGCAGGCCCCCTCGACGCGGATCGGGTTTGTAGGTCCGCCCGTGAGCGTCGAACCCGAGAAGAGTCTGCGAGCGAGCCGGGCTATCGATTTCGTGGTTCGAAAGGAGTTCGACTATCAGATCAAAGATTACGCCGAAGGAAAGTGCCTGTCTGAGATCCCGGGCGTGAGCTATTGGAAGGACGGCGAAGTGGTTCACAATCCGGAATTGCCGCTCCAGACCCAGCTGAGCAAATTCCCCTGGGTGACGCCGATTTACAAGCGCGACCTCGACTTCCGGCGATACAACGTGCCGTTCCTTCTGAATCCATTCATCTCCTTCTATACGGCAAGGGGATGTCCCGCGCTCTGCACGTTCTGCCTGTGGCCGCAGACGTTCGACGGCCATCCGTGGCGAACGCGAGACGCGGCCGACGTGGCCGACGAGGTCCGGTACACGCTCGAGACCTTTCCCGGATTACGGGAGATCTTCTTCGATGACGATACGTTCACGATCCGGAAGGACCGGGTGCTCGAACTCTGCGAGAAATTCAAACCGTTGAAGTTCACCTGGTCCTGCACTTCCCGGGTGCATGTCGATCTGGAGACGCTCAAGGCGATGAAGGCCGCAGGATGCCGGCTCTTCATCGTCGGGTTCGAATCGGGAGACGCGCAGGTCCTGAAGAACATCAAGAAGGGCGCGACGGTTGAGCAGGCCCGGACCTTCGTCAAGAATTGTAAGAAGGCGGGCATCGTGATTCACGGTGACTTCATCATCGGTCTGCCGGGAGAGACCCCGGAGTCGATCGAGCGCACCGTGCAGTTCGCCGAGGAACTGGATTGCGAAACGATTCAGGTTTCGATCGCCCATGCCTATCCCGGGACCGAGTTTTTCGATTATCTGAAGCGGAATGATTACTTCACCAACGACAGCATGACCGATGAGCAGGGCCATCAACTGCCGAATTTTGAGTATCCCGGGCTGAGCCGCGGCGAGCTGGTCCAGGCGGTGGAGCATTTTTACGATCGGTATTACTTTCGGCCGAGAGTGGTTTTCCGGATTGTCCGCAAGGCCTTTTTCAACGGCGCAGAGCGGCGCCGGCTTTACCGGGAAGCGCGCGAGTACCTTACCCTGCGGGCCAAACGAAGAGCGTTTGTCCGAGCTCAGCAGGAAGCCTAATCCTTTACGATCTTGGAAACCCCAGTTCGACCATCCCGCTATGTCATCGTGAACGGGGACGATTTCGGATTCTCCGAATCGGTCAACCGGGCCATCATTCGCGCGCATCAGGAAGGCGTGCTGACGAGTTGCAGCCTGATGGTCACGGCCGAGGCCGCCGCGCATGCCGTCGAATTGGCCAGGACGAATCCCCGGCTGGCCGTGGGCATCCACCTCGTCCTTGTGCTGGGCCGCTCGGCGCTGCCGCATGCCCGGATTCCGCATCTGGTGGACGAAGCGGGCAACTTCCCGAGCCAGCCGTGGCGCGCCGGGTTCCGGTACTACTTCTCACGCGCCGCACGAGAGGAACTCGGACAAGAGCTGGAGGCGCAGTTCCGGAAGTTCGAGGCTACCGGATTGCGTTTATCGCACGTTGATGGCCATCTGCACCTGCATATGCATCCGGCCGTTTTTCCGATCGCCGTGGAATTGAGCCGGCGGTTCGGAGCGCCTCGAGTCCGGATTCCTCGTGAAGAATTCTGGCAACACTTGCGGTTCGACCGCCGCCATGCCGCGCAAAAGGCCATGTGGAGCGCCATCTACCGCGGTCTCGGGCAGAGGGCCCGGAACGTCTTGCAGGGAAGCGACATCTTTTTCGCCGACCGCGTCTATGGCCTGCTCCAGAGCGGGGCGGTGACGGAATCTTATTGGCGTCATCTCATCCCGCGGATGCAAGGGCGAGTCAATGAGGTCTACTGCCATCCGTGCATGATGGAGCCCGATGCCCGCCATGGCGAATCCGCGGCTCTCGGGGCCCGTGAGCTGGAGGGCCTGATCAGTCCCGAGGTCCGCCGGCGACTGCTGGAAGCCGGATACCGGCCGGTGACCTACCCCGAAGTGCAGATGGAAGCCTGATTATGAGAACCTTCTGGACGCTTACGATTTCGATGCTGGCGCAGTCGATCGGCAATGTGATGGTGAGCAAGGGAATGAAATCGGTATCCCAGGCGGATGGTTTATTCCCCGCGGTGCTGCAGGCCGCACAGCAACCCTGGGTTATCGGAGGGACGCTCTTGCTGGTGGTCTTCTTCGCCCTTTACGCCACGGCGCTGTCCTGGGCGGATCTCAGTTTCGTCCTTCCGGTGACGGCCTTCGGTTATGTGCTGAACGCCGCCTTCGCCCGGTTCTTTCTGGACGAACCGATAAGCCTGACGCGCTGGGCGGGAACCCTCCTGATCTGCGTCGGCGTGGTGCTCGTGGCCCGCACGCCGGCGACTACGCCCTCTCCGGTCCTCGAGGGGGCTCCCGGGATGAGGTGAGGTTCGGATGACGGTGCTGCTGATCGCGATTGTCGTCGTGACCTCCACGGCGGGCGACCTGCTCTTGACCCGAGGAATGAAGGAAACGGGCGAGGTGAGCGACTTCGCCCCCCTCGCGCTGGTTCGTCGGCTGGGCCGGGCGCTCGGCAACCCGTCCATCCTCGCGGGCGTTGTGACGATGGCCGTCTCCTTCCTCGCCTTCGTGGCCGCGCTGGCGATCGCGCCGGTGAGCCTGGTTGTGCCTGCCACAGCGGCGACCTACGTCGGCGGTACGCTGGGGGCCAAGTGGTATCTGCGCGAGCAGGTCTCGACCACGCGCTGGCTGGGCACCTTGATTGTGATCGGCGGTGTAATCCTGGTTTCGATGAGCTGAGGCCGCATGCCAGTGACCTTCATGATCCTTCTGGAATCAACACTGATCCTGCTCTGTCTGTCCACCCTGGGGTACTATCTCATGTGCCTATACAGCGCGGGATCCTACTTCGGCGAGCCCACACCGCCGCCCGGTGAAGGTCGCCCCCCGATCTCGATATTGATTCCCGTCAAGGGTGTGGATCACGCCGCGCTTCAGAACTTCGAGAGCTTGTGCCGGCAGGACTACCCCGACTTTGAGATGCTCTTCGGCGTGCAGGACCCGGCGGATCCGGTGGTAGGTGTGATTCTGCAATTGAAGGCGACTTTCGCTTCATGTGCCATAAGGCTGATCGATTGCCGTGAAGTCTTCGGCCCGAACGCCAAGGTGAGCAATCTGATGACGATGATCAAGCATGCCCGATACGAGCACATCCTGATCATCGACAGCGATATCCGGGTCACCCCCGACTACCTTCTTCGAATCGTGCCATCGGCGGCTCCTCCGGGTGTGGGGCTGGTGACTTGTCCCTATCGGGCAGTCGAGGCCAAGACCCTGGCGGCGAAACTGGAGGCGGTCGGCATCAGCTCCGATTTCATACCCGGCGTTCTGGTGGCACGGAAAATGGAGGGAATGAGGTTTGCACTCGGCGCCACCATGCTGACGCGCAAGTCGATAATCGAGGCGGTCGGCGGCCTCGCCGGCAGCGTTGACAAACTCGGAGACGATTTCATTCTTGGGAACAAGGTAGCCGGCGCGGGCTACCAGGTGATCCTTTCCCGCTATGTTTGTCAGCATGTTCAGCCCCGCGAGCGCCTCGCAAGTATGATGGAACATCAATTGCGGTGGGCGAGGAGTACCAAGTTTTCACGTCCGTTGGGGTATGTCGGGCTGATCTTCACGCAGGGATTGCCTGTGGCCCTGGCCCTGCTGATGCTGATGCCCGGTTCCCTGGTGGCCGTAGTGCTGGCCGCATCGACCATCGCGTTTCGATTCATCGTGGCCATCCGAATCGGTGTCATGGGTCTCGGAGACCGGTTTCTTCTGCGGCACCTCTGGCTGATTCCATTGCGCGATCTGATCCACTTCGGAATCTGGTGCTACAGTTTCCTGGGGAATCGAGTGATTTGGCGGGGCCGGCGGTTCAGGCTGGAGTCCGGCGGCAGACTGGTCCCCCTCGCGGCCGAACCCCCAGCGGGGGTGCTTCTACAACTCGGGCAGGATTGACGAAACGGCGAATCCCGCCGAGGCCGGTCTCCGTTTTTCGGCTCCAGGCCGCCCGCGGTACCGCTCCAAATAGCGAATAGGAGTTCGGACGTCACGACCGCTCCGAACTTATGGTAGAATCTTCATCAGCACGTAATGACTACCCCCCATGGAGGAAGCTATGAAGAAAGTTGGTACGGTTCTGCTTCTGCTTGCAACACCCCTCGCGCTCGGATTGATGAAGGTCGGCTTGCCAGGAGTGGCGCTACTCTTTGGTTTGATCCTCGCCCCGGGTCAGGCCAATCTCGGGCTAGTGTTGGCGATTACGATTCTGGTTTTCTTCTTGACCGGCAGCTCAGTATTCACCCTATGATGTTTAGGGCGGGTGGTCGCTCCGGCGCCAGCCGCCTCCGAGCCTTCCTTCGCACCTGGTGCCGTTTCGACCTAGCTGACTTTTGGATTCTCCGGATTTTTCCGGCCTGTCGCTTGAAGGCAACTGAAGCGGGGGCGGCCGTCGGGTTCAGTACCCGGCCCTGCGGAGTCTCCTTGTAGCTCGCATGGATTGCCCAGTCTGCCATTCCGAGAATCCACCGAACGCCAAGCATTGCCTGGAGTGCGGAACCTCGCTCATGGGTACGGGCGCGGGGAGCGGCATCACCGACCACACGGCGGCCAACCGGGTGACAGTCGAGAAACTCGGCCGGGCCTTTGCCGGCAAGTACCGCATCGAGCGGAAGCTTGGCTCCGGAGGTATGGGGGATGTCTTCGAGGGGCGACACACCGCGCTGGGCAGTTCCGTCGCCATAAAGATCCTCTCCACACCGTTGAACCGCGATCAGGACCTGGTCCGGCGGTTCTTCCGCGAGGCACGAGCCGCGGCCGGACTGAAGCACCCGAACATCATCAATATTCAGGACGTCGGACAATTCGAGGACCTTCACTACATGGTGATGGACTTCGTCAGCGGGCAGGATCTCAAGAGCCTGATCAACCTGAACCCGGGAATCGATCCGCTGCGTGCGATCGACATCATCGCGCAGGTCGCACGGGCGCTTTCTTATGCGCATTCCCGTGGGATTGTTCACCGCGATATCAAGCCAGCGAACATCATGATCGATCAACACGGCACGGCGGTGGTCATGGACTTCGGGATTGCCAAGGTGGGCGACGCCACCAGCCAGTTGACGCAGGAAGGGCTTCTCATCGGCACGCCCTATTACATGAGCCCCGAGCAGTGTCGCGGTGAGCCCGTCACCAATCAGAGCGATCTCTATTCTCTTGGGGTCGTTTTCTATCAGTTGCTGGCCAGCCGGGTACCCTTCGAGGGGCATGACAGCCTCTCGATTATCTACCGGAAGATTAATAACGTGCCTCCGCCGATCGGCGAGCTCAGAAAAGACCTGCCCGGGGGGTTGGACCGCATCGTCCACCGCCTGCTCGAACGGGAGAAGGCCGACCGATACCCCAATGCTGACGTGTTGCTGGCTGAACTTGAGCAGCTCAAGGCCGAACTGAAAGCGCAACGGACACGAGGGGCGACACCGGAACCACGCCCCCGTTCGGCGACGGACGCTTCCGAACTCGACCGGACCACACCGCTCCCGGGTCTGATTCCACCGCTGCCTCAGCCTGACCCGGCTCATCGTTTCCAACCTACCACCGGCGAAGACCCGACCGGCCCTGTTGAAGCGTCGATCGTGATCCCTGGCGGGATGGATGCGCTCCAACCGGCGCTCGCGGAGACCCAAATGGACCACCCGTCCCTGGAAGTTCGTGCACCGCGTTCATCAGGGAGATGGATGATGGTCGTTCTGTTTCTGGTGGTTGTGACCGCGGTTGGAGTCGCCTGGTTCCTCAATGCCCGGAGAGGAGCCCCGCGGCCTGCGGCGGAAAACCCCAGCGCCTCGCCCAAGACTGGCCAGGCTGGAACCTCCGCCTTACCCCCGACGGGAAACGAGACGCCTGAGGCCGAATCGTCGGCGAACAGTCCTGCCGCCGGCGGCCGCGTTGAATTGCCACCTCCGTCCAAGTCCCCGACGTCTCCATCGCGGACCGCGCCGTCAAAAGCGATCGCGCCGCTCACCGTCAAGGCCAAACATCGCCATGGCATTGGAAACTGTGAGGGGACGCTAACGATCTCCCGTGAGAATGTGAGTTACCAGCCGGAAGAAGGCGGCAAGGATGCCTTTGCCAATCCCTACACCCAGCTCCAGTTCAACGTCAGCGGATCGCGGCTGAGTCTCAAATATCCTGATCGCAAATATGACTTCGACCTTGCCTCCGGCGCCGAGGTCGAAGCAGCGTACGAAAAGCTGAAACGCTTCAGCGCAAAGCCTTGAGCATAGCCGTACCTCGCATTGATCGGGCGCATATCATTAACATCGCCCAAATGAGGTATTTCAACATCACCACCATTCGGGTACGACCGGGCCACGACGCGGAACTGGCTGAGGCGAGAAGAATCATCAATGCCGCGCACGAGAAGGCCAGTATGGATGAACACTGGGCTACCTTCCAGGTCGTCTCGGGAGCACCCTCAGGCACCTACTATATTTTCCTGCCGATGAAGTCGATGAAGGAATTAGACACGGCCGAGGAGATCCACGGCAAGGGATACGAAGCGGCATTGGGGGAGGAGAATCAAAGACGGCTGCGCGAGCGGGCTGGCTCGGCTGTACTCTCGACGGAGTCGGCGGTCTTCTCTTTCAGCCCGGCGATGAGCGTGCTTCCAGAGGATATGATCGCCTCGGATCCGGAGTTCTGGAGACCCAAGCGGAGAGTCGCGGCCAAGCCTGCCTCCGGGAAGCCTGGGCAGGCGAAGCCAGCCGGCACGCCCTGAGCAGGAATGTTGAGATCAAGGGGAGATCGCCCCGGTTTTTCGACCGGGGCCTGGAGTTTCTACATTTTGCGCCCGGCGGGTCAGAGCGAGAACTGGATGTCCGATATTCGTCTGTCGAATTATGTT
>JACQTD010000122.1 GCA_016210985.1 Acidobacteriota bacterium | reverse complement strand
TCCTCGTACTCGGCGGTGCCGATGGTAGTACCCTTTTGGATCCCTGGTGTGAACTGCTTGGCTTACTGCCGAGGACGATCACGAGGACGAGAACGATCACGATGAGGACAGTGTGGTTTTCCCCATCGTGATCGTCCTCGTACCCGGCGGTGCCGATGGTAGTACCCTTTTAGATCCCTGGTGTGAACTGCTTGGCTTACCACCGAGGACGATCACGAGGACGATCACGATTAGAATCAATCAAGCTTGGGTTCGTTCTTGGGGTAGATCATCGTCAGCGGGTCGGGCAGGGGGATGCTGTGAATCGGCAGGTTTGCAGCCATCCTGGAAATCGAGTATTCGGGCTTGTCCGGACTACCCTTCAATATCTCCTGGATGTTGCCGACAATGAGAAAGACCAGTTTATCCGGGTGGAGGTACTCCCGGGCAACTCGTTGCACGTCCTGGGCGGTCACGGCCGCGATTCGGTCGCGGTAAGCCTCCCAGTACCCTGCCGGACGGCCGGTGAACTCGTCGGCGGCGAACGTGTTCGCGATCAGGAGCGCAGTCGCGAAGAATCGGGGAAAGATGCCGATCGCCTGATTCTTCGAGGTGGTCAGCTCCTCCTCCGAGACCCGGACGGTCCGGATCCGATTGATCTCGTCCAGCACAATTGAAATCGCCTGGGCGCAGGTGGCGTTCTTGGACTGAAACCGTGCACGGAAGTAGCCCGGAAAGTAGACCCCAAGACCGAACTCGGAACCCGCGTCATAGGCGAGTCCTTCGTCCGAGCGAACCCGTGAAAGCAGGCGGGAGGTGAAATCGGGGCCGCCGAGTATGTCATTCATGATGGTGAGCGCATAGCTGTCGGGATTGTTGCGCATCGATCCCCGGTGTCCGATCAGAACCCGGCCTTGATTGACGTCGGCCTTGTTCACGGTATAAATGCCGGGAACGGGGGTGGCGGTCGGTTCCGGTATCCCGGCGGCGGCCGCGCGCTCCGCGGTCCAGCCCTTCATGACCGACTCCAGCTTCGCCACCATTTCTTTGGTGTGGAAATCACCTGAAACCGCGAGCATCAGGGAACCGGGATGAAAGTACTTCCGGTGAAACGCCACCAGGTCTTCCCGGTTGATCGACTCGACCGAAGCCTTGGTCGGCGACCGGTTGGTGAAGAAATCAGCGCCTCGGATGAGGCGGCTCCATTCGCGGTCCTCGATCTCTTCAGTCCGGTCATTACGCCGTTCCATCTGCTGTAACGTCTGGCTCTTCGCCAGGTCCAGCCGATCCTGCTGAAATCGCGGATTCCGCAGCATATCAAAGAACAACTGGAGGCTGGTATCGAGCTCCTTACTCAGGCAATTGAGATTCGCCACGCCCTGGGTGTCGGTCACGTAGCTCTGAATCTGGGCGGCAAGATAGTCCGCCGCTTCATCGAACTCCTCCGCGCTCTTCGAGGCGGTTCCGCCCGCCCGCATCTGACTGCCGGCGAGCGAAGCGAGCCCCTCCTTGCCGGCGGGTTGGGCATACTGGCCGACCCGGATCAGCACGGTGATGTTGACGAGCGGCAGGTCGTTATCCTCCACCATATAAGCCACCACGCCACTCGACAGGACCTGACGGTAATTCGACGCCTTCGGCGGCGTATAGTCGAGCTTGGGATACGTCAGGTCTTTAGGATGCGCGGGCAGGCCGTGTTGTGACTTGGCGGAATCGGATCCCGCGGCCGGCGTCGAGCCGGCAGCCTTCTGCGCGGAACTGACGGGCACCGAGCCGAAGCATAAGAGAAGGATTACGCAGACAAGGACGTGGAACTTTCGTGCTATGCCGCTCACGGTTTACCTCCCGCGGGTTGGCGGACCTGCTGTTTCTCCTCGTCATCGAGCCCGGCCAGTACCGGGTCCTCCTCTGCGGCGGTTGCCGTTTTGGTGTAGTACGTACCGACGGCACGATTCTCAGCCGAGAAGTAACTCTGGACCACCCGCCGGATATCATCGGCGGTCACCGCCTGGGTCAGGGGCGGATCGGAGTTGATCGTTCGCCAGCCTCGATTGCTCTCCCGGATCAGGAGTTCCAGCATCAAACGGAAGTTTGATTGGAGCCGGCGGAAGTCCCCGGCCGCATTTTGATTCTTCACTTTCTGCAGCTCACGATCGCCTACCGGCTCGGTCTTGAGCTTCTCCAGTTCACGGTAGATGCCCTGCTCAACCTCCTCAGGGGTGTGCCCCGGCTTGGCCACACCGCGGATTTCGAAGAAGCCCTCGTATTTTCGGCCGTCCACCTGCGCCGTGGCCTCATTGGCAATCCCCTGCTGAAGCACGATCGACTTATAGAGCCGCCCGGTTCGGCCGTTGAGCAGGTCGGCAAGCAAGCTGAGCGCGGGTTCATCGCGGTGCCCATCCGCCACCGTGTGATAACGAATCACGACTTCGGGATGGGTCTCGGCATAGGCGATCATCCGCTTCTCAGCGAGTTGCTTCATCTCCCGGGTCCGAACCGGCTCGGGATCGCGCGAGCCCCTCGGCAGGCGGCCGAAGTACTTTTCGGCAAGCTCGATAGCCCGGGCAGGCTCGAAATCACCGACGAGACAGGCGCTGATGTTGTTCGGCGCGTAATACATCGCGAAGAAACTCAGGGCCTCCTCACGCGTGATGCCCTCCAGGTCGCTCGGCCAGCCGAGGACCGGCCAAGAATAGGGCGATGCCTCCCAGAACATGGCGTTGAACAACTCCTCGAACTTGCCGGTCGGCGTGCTATCGGTCCGCATACGACGCTCCTCGTGCACCACATCACGTTCCGCGTAGAACTCGCGAAAAACCGGATTGAACAACCGGTCCGACTCCATCCAGAACCAGAGCTCGAGCTTGTTGGCCGGCACATTGATGAAATAAACCGTGAAATCCTCCGAAGTGCCGGCGTTATTGCCGGACGCTCCGGCGGCCGTGTAAATCCGGTCTCCGTCGTTCTTGATGGTCAGCTCCGCCTCCCGCTTGGTGAGACGGTCCAATTCACCCAGCAGCTCATGGTGCTTCGTCGACCGGTGACGGGGATCCTTGGTATCCGAGATTTCGCCCAGGCGTTCCCGCTCGATCAACCGGCGCTCTTCGGAGCGGATCTCGGCCTTGATCCGGTCCATCTCTTCGATCACCTTCAGGTTCTCCCGAATATCCGCCGTGCCGATCACATGCGTACCCTTGTACATCATGTGCTCGAAGAGATGCGCGAGTCCCGTGATCCCAGGGCGCTCGTTGACCGATCCCACCCGAGCAATCCAGCCGGCCGCGATATTCGGGTCGCCCTTACGCGGTACCATCAGGAGCCGAAGGCCGTTCGCGAGTCGATGCTCCTCGACAGGAACCTGCTGGGCCAGGCCCGGTTCGCCGTTGAGTGAAAGGATCAGGAGCGTGAGCAGGAGTCTTCGCATGTGGTTCATCCTCGAACGAATCAGGCCGCCTTGTCGATCTTAAGCCGCTCATCCAGATTGGCGACCCGCCAGGCGGTGGCGTAGATCATCCGGGTGATCAGCGTGAGCTTCTGGAAGTCGATCTTCTCCACGTCATCCGTCGCCTTGTGATAGTCCTCATGCTCGCCGGTGAAGAAGAATGCGATCGGTATACCGTGCTTTGCGTAATGATAATGGTCGCTTCGGGAGTAGTAATTCTGGAGGTCCTCTTCCTCGTAGGTATAGTCCAGGGTCAACTGGCCCAACTCGGCCGCGGTTTGCTCGTTGACCTCGCGCAATTGGGCGCTGATGCGTCCCGATCCGATGACGTAGACCGTTTGCGCATCAGTCAAATGAGCATTGTCCGATTTCGTATCCCCGGACTTCCGGCTTCGTCCGATCATATCAATATTCAAATCGGCGACGATATTCTTGAGCGGAACCAGGGGTTCGATGTCCGTGAAGAATCGGGATCCGAGCAGCCCCATCTCCTCACCGGTGTGCAGTACTACGAGGATCGACCGCCTCGGCCGGACCATGCTCAGCGCGCGCGCCATCTCGAGGATGGCTCCGGTGCCCGATGCGTTATCGTCCGCGCCGTTGAACACCACGCCGTCCCGCGACTCCAGGTGATCGAAGTGCGCGCTCAGGGCGACATACTCATCCTTCAATAGTGGATCGCTGCCCTCCAGTATGCCGACCACATTCTGGCTTTCCATCTGCCGAACCGCCGTTTCGAGTCTCAAGGTCGCCGTAACCGATTTAAGCGCGAGGGACGGCACCGCCTTACCGGACTCGGGCGCGTGAAGCTCTCCGAGCGTCACACCGCTCTCCGCCAGCAACACCGCGGCGGCCGCGGGGCTGAGTGTGAGAACCGGAATCGGAAGTCGGGGTCCCACGTGGCCTCCCCGGACCATCTCAATGCGTTCGAACTCCCGGCGACCCACGGAATTCGCCCAGGATTCGCTCGTCTGCCGGCCGGGCAAGACCAGTACGGCGAGCGCGCCCCGTTCAGCCGCGGGTATCGCGCCGAACTCCCGGAGTGCCGCCCGTTTTGAGGGCAAATCCGGCGGAAATCCCTGCAGGGTAACCACGATCTTCCCCTTTACGTCGAGTCCCTTGTAATCGTTCCATCTCTGGTCTGCGGTAACCACGCCAAAGCCGGCAAACACCAACTCTCCGGCAACCTCGGAATCGATCGCTTGAAGCGTCCGGAATCCTTCTCCCGAACGGAGGGTGGCGCTTCGCTCTCGCGAACTCAGGACGAGGCTCGATTCAGCCGCGTTCAACGACGTCAAACTGAATTCAATCTTTTGGAAGAACGCGGACTCGGATCGCCCGGCCGGAGCCGCGGCGCCCCGGTACCCGAACGATTCCAGCTGTGCCGCCAGATATCTCGCCGCGATCTTATTTCCATTCGACAGCGTATAACGGCCCCCCAATTCGTCGGATGCGAGGAATTCCAAGTGTTTTTTCAAGAGGTCCGGCCGGATGCTGGCTACGGCGCCGGCAGGAATGGAGGGCAGGCTCCCGTTGAACCCCGGGACCTGAGCGCTGGAGATCAATAGGACAAGCGCCACGGCGCTCAGGCGCCGCCGGAAGAACGCTAATTGTCGATGCCAGGGATACTGCTGGATCATGGTGATCGCCTCATATGTGGAACTTGCACTGGAGAGTACGAGTGTAAGCCAAATTTCAGCGCGGCGGAAGTTCGCTGGAAACGATCGGCCGCTGGAGGGACATGGAGCTGCGGTCTCATTGCTGGCGTGGTTTCAAGTCGACTAAGATAATAGGCGCGGCCCGCCCTGATTCCGCAACGCGGCCCATCCCGGATGCACGTCCTCACGTCACAAGAGATGCGATCCGTAGACCGTCGGACGACCGAGGAGTACGGCATTGCCGGCCTTGCGTTGATGGAGAACGCCGCGATGCGCGCCGTGGAATTCGTGCGCGCCCGACTCGGTGATCCATGCGATCGCAGGATCGCCATCGCCTGCGGTAAGGGCAATAACGGCGGCGACGGGGCCGCCGTCGCTCGCATGCTGGTCGAGCGGGGCGCGGAGGTGGCCGTGCTGATGGTCGCTTCGGCCGCGTCCACCCATGGCGATGCCCGAACCAACTTCGAGAGACTCGTCCTCCTCGGTCGGGAACGCGCGAACCTGACGATCCTCGAAGTGGAAGAGCCCGCCGCACTGCACAAATTCGGTGAGGCGCTTCCGCAGGCTTGGCTCATCATCGATGCCCTGTTAGGTACCGGGCTGGAGCGTGCGGCGGAGGAGCCCTACACGCGCATTATCGAGGCCCTGAATCAGGCACGGGACCGTCACCGGATCCCGCTGCTCTCCATCGACCTGCCGTCGGGCCTCGCCGCGGATTCTGAACGGGTGATCGGCCCAACGATTCAGGCGGATTTCACCGTTACCTTTACGGCTCCGAAGCCCGCGCTGGTTCTCCCGCCTGCCTGTGATCACGCGGGTGAAGTCGTCACCGCAGAGATCGGCTCGCCGGCCGAGCTGGTGGATTCGCTCAATCCGAAATTGCATCTGACCGGGCCGGGGGAAGTGCGGACCTGGCTCAAAGCCACCCGGCGAAGGGCGGATGGCCACAAAGGCACCTATGGGCACGCGCTGCTGTTGACCGGTTCGCGCGGCAAATGCGGCGCCGCGGTGTTGAGCGGTCTGGCAGCGCTCCGATCGGGAGCGGGTCTGGTGACCTTAGCGATCCCGGCATCCCTGCAGCACCTTCCCGTCATCTGCCACCCGGAACTCATGACCGAGGGCCTCGATGAAGACGCCGACGGACGCGTGGCTTACTCAGCGCTGGAACAGATACGCCGCCTGACCGCATCGCGCGAACTGCTGGCCCTCGGTCCCGGCCTTGGGACCGGCGACGGCATTCGGAGTGTCGTGCAGGAGATCGTCGGGGGGCGGAGCGGACGAACGATCATCGACGCCGATGGTTTGAATAACCTGGCGCCCTGGGTGCGCGCGCGGGATGATCGCGAGCGCACGCTGATCCTAACCCCTCATCCCGCCGAGATGGGTCGACTGGCGGGAAGGACAACGGAGCAGGTTCTCGCACGCCGGGTCGACCTGGCACGATCCTTCGCCACCGAGCATGAGCTCATACTGGTGTTAAAGGGCTATCGCAGCCTGATTGCCATGCCGTCGGGCCATGTCTGGGTCAATCCTACCGGCAACGCAGGGCTGGCGACCGCCGGGTCCGGGGATGTGCTAACCGGGATGCTGGCCGGGTTCCTGGCTGCGCCTTCCGCGGACGTCAGCGCCGGAGTAGTTGCCGCCGTGTATCTCCACGGACTAGCGGGGGAACTCGCGGCCCGCCGGTTCGGTCTTCGCGGGGTCGTGGCCTCTGATATCACCAATCATCTTGCGGAAGCGATCAGGGCGGTCTCCGGTGAGGAGGGCGAATTCTGAATCCGATCCTTGATCGACAGCGCTCCGACGAGGAACGTACCTTTGTCACGAAATCGGCCGAGGAGACTGCCGGAATCGGCCGCCGGTTCGGCGAACAGGTGCCGCTGCCGGCGCTGGCCATCCTGGTGGGCGATTTGGGCTCAGGAAAGACGGTCTTTGTAAAGGGACTGGCAGCCGGATTGGGCATCGATCCCGCCGAAGTTTCGAGCCCATCCTTCACCTTGGTCAATATCTACGATGGTCCAATACGTCTCTTTCACCTCGACCTTTATCGGATCCCGGAAGGCGCGCCGATCGAAGAACAACTCGGATTGGCCGAGATGCTGGCCGAGGAGGCGATGGTCGCTGTGGAGTGGGGTGAGCGGCTGAGGCCGGAGTGGAAAACGGACGGCTGGCAGGTGAGGTTGCGGTGGATCGCCGAGGACACCAGGGAGATTACGATCTCTCGCATCGCTGGACGGGGGCAAGCTTGAGGCCATGAGGTGGCGTCGGCTCGTGTTAGGATGGCTCGCGATCGCCATCGCGATC
>JACQTD010000125.1 GCA_016210985.1 Acidobacteriota bacterium | reverse complement strand
TATGTGCCCTCCGGGTAAGCCGTGTGAACACGGCTGAGGCTGGGAAGCCGTCTCTGCGGTGGTTAGTGATTCACTTGGCTTCCACTTGCAAAATGTAGAAACTCCAGACCCGTGAGCCGTGGGCTCCCCGGTACGTTTACTCCACTTTCTTACGCCCGAACCTGTACAGCGAGTAAGTAAGCAGGCCGAACAGAACAATCGAGACCAGATCCTCCATTCCGCCGGTCAGGCCCATGGAGTGCATCCATCGAGGCGATTCGAGGATCTGCGCATTCTCTTCGGCGAACTGCTTTGTAACGCTCCAGATCCGATGGATGGCGCTGAGAGCGTGGTCGCCCTCGGGGCTCAACAGAGTCCGGCCGGCGGCATCCTGCATAGGGCCGATGGCCCATCCGGTGAGGGCCGCGGTAAGGATTCCGGTAAGCGAACCTCCCGCGATCAAGCCGGAACTGAAGAGGGTGCCCCCGCTGGTCTCGGATTCCTCCGCTCCGCCCGACTTGGCCATCGCCCGGTCGATCAATCCTCGTACCATGCCACCCACGAAGATAGCCGCCGTAGTCGATAAGGGCAGGTATACACCGACGGCGAAGACGAGCGCGCGCCCGCCTGAGAGATGGATGATGATCGATATGGCCGCGCCGATAAGCACCAGCGTCCATGGCAATTTCTGAGTCAGGAGTCCCTTGATCACCACCGACATCAGCAAGGCCTGCGGCGCTGGCAGGGTCGCCGAGCCGATTCCAGACCGTTCCTCAAAACGGATCAGGTGATCGACGGGATTCACGAGGTAGGTCCCCTCCGGAATTCCTCCGCTTTCGTTGGGAAGCCGGTAGACGAGGTATTCCTGACCGTCGGGACCGGTCTGTCTGTCCGGCATGCTCTCGTGGACGGGCGTCGTCGCGATCACGCTGCCTTTCTCGACCTCGACCACCCGGGTGTAAGCGTCGTTGAGCAGGATGGTAGTCCAGCCGATGATCAGGACGCTGGCCATCGCTCCGATGATCAGTCCGATCTGCTGGAAGCGGGGCGTGGCGCCGACCAGAAACCCGGTCTTGAGGTCCTGCGACGTCGCGCCGGCATTGGCCGCCGCGATGCAGACTACGGCGCCCACGGTGAGCGCGATCGGCCCGAACACCGCGTCCCGCCAGCCAAGCAATACAAAGATCAGGCTCGTGGCCATCAGGGTGGCGATGGTCATCCCCGAGATCGGATTGGCCGAAGACCCGATTTCGCCTACGATTCGAGACGAGACCGTCACGAAGAAGAAGCCGAAGATGATCATCAGTATCGCGGCGCCCAGGAAAATAAAATATGAAGGCAGCGTGGACCGCAGCAGCCACCAGAGGGCGATCGACAGGATGAAGACCAGCGCCAGCGATCCGAAAATCACCAGGCTCATCGGCAGGTCCTGCTCGGTCCGCGGACGGCTGTCGCCGGCGCCCTTCTTGTTGTTAGCGATGGCGATGTCCTTCATTCCGGAGCGAAAAGCCTCCATGATCGTAGGCATCGCCCGAACCAGATTGATAATGCCCGCCGCGGCGACGGCGCCCGCTCCGATATACCGGACGTAGGTACCGCGGATCGCATCGGCGCCCATTTCGCCAATCAGCTGGCCGGCCGGATAGAGCACGGTCGACAGCTGACCGCCGAAGAATTTGATGATCGGTACCAGCACCAGAGCCGAGAGCATCCCGCCCGCCACCATGGTCGAAGCCACCTTCGGGCCGATGATGTAGCCGACGCCGAGCAACTCGGGCGATACCTCGGCCGTAACGGACGCCCCCTTGTACCAGTTGGGGAAATTGAACACTGGACGCTCTTTCCATAATCCGCCGATTGAGAGAAGGGTTTTGTAGCCGGCACCGAGGAGGCCTCCCCACAAGATCATCTTGGCCAGCGAACCGCCCTTCTCGCCCGCGATCAGAATATCTGCGCAGGCGGTTCCCTCGGGATAGGTGAGATTCCCATGCTCTTTGACGATGAGCGCCCGTCGAAGCGGAATCATGAATAGGATGCCCAGCCATCCTCCCGTCAGCGCCAGCAGAAACGTCCGGGTGAATTCCAGGCTCGACCCCAGGAAGATCAGGGCCGGGATCGTGAATACCACGCCGGCGGCAATTGATTCGCCCGCGCTTCCCGTCGTCTGAACGATGTTGTTCTCCAGAATCGTCGCACGGCCTCCCGTAAACCGTGCGAGGCCGCGGAAAATCGCTATCGACAGGACGGCGATCGGAATCGATGCGCTCACGGTCAAACCGACCCGGAGCCCCAGATACACCGTCGAGGCGCCGAAGATCAGACCCATCAGCACGCCGAGCAGAACCGCTTTGGGCGTGAACTCGGGCAGGTACGCTGAGCTGGAGACAAAGGGTTGAAACCCGCTGGGGTTGCCGCCGCCCGGCGTGGGGGCAGCATCCTTCACGTTCGTTGAGGCCATTTGGTCCTCCCTCCTGGCAGAAATACCGGCCACGGGGCTACCTGCAGCACGGTCATCGATTTAGGGAATCCGGACGCCATTATATCTTACCTTTTTGATGAGAGTCAGTCATTTTCTCGAGGGCTGCAGCCCGCATCGGCCACCGGCAAGGAGGTTGAGGCCGCCGAAATGCAGGTTCGTTGACACTCTTCGATCCTTTGTGATAGGTTCCCCAAAGTTCCAGTCACAGAATTCATGGCAGTTCGGGGGGACCGACCGTTATGAAGATTACTGAACGTAAGAATGGTGACGTCATTATTCTGGATTTGGAGGGCAAGATCCTGCTTGGCGAAGGCGACGTACAACTCCGGGAGCACATCCATAAGGTAGTTCAGTCCGGAGGGCGCAAGATCCTATTGAATCTTAACGACGTGCCCTATATCGACAGCTCCGGATTGGGCGAGATTGTCCGGTGCTACACCACCGTCTCCCGGGAGGGTGGCAAGCTGAAGCTGATCAATGTGACCAATCGGATCAAGGACTTGCTGACCATCACCAAGCTGATCACGGTCTTCGAGACCTTCAATTCGGAAGAGGAGGCTGCAAAGAGCTTCTGAAGTCCCCAGGCTCGCTTCACCCTATACCTGGATCCACTCCCCCAGTGCAGTCAGATCAGCGCTTTTGAAAACGGAATCCGCCTACTTCTCCCGCCTGGCGGCGAGAGAGAACCGAGCAGGCTTCATTACTGGCCCGGCTGGGGGTAGAATAGTACGTTTCGCCAGACGAGGAGCGAGCCATTATGAAAGCAGTTCTGGTGGTCAGCGACCTGTTCTTCGCCGCCCGCATCCGCGAGACGGCCGCGCACCTCGGCGTCGCTGCGCTTGTGGTCGATAAGTCCGAGCGCGTGGAGGATGTCACTCGCCGTGAGATGCCTGATCTGGTGATCCTTGACTTGAACGATAAGACCCACAGCGCGATCGAGACCATCGAGACGATCAGGCGCGCTCCGGACATCGGATCAACCCGCATCGTCGGGTTTCTTTCTCATATTCAAGTCGATTTGGCCGAAGCGGCGGCACGGGCCGGTTGCGACCAGGTCCTGCCTCGCTCCAAGTTCACCCAAATACTTCCGGAAATTCTGGCCGGCGCACCTTAGGTCCGCCGAGGCGGACCGGTTCGATCCGGGATCGATGAGCGTACCAACATGAGCAAGATGCAGATCTCCCCTCAAAGTATTTACCTGAGCGTCATCGGCCTCCTGGCGGGTTTCATCATCGGCTTCTTTTACGCCAACCATTACAACCGCGAAGCCATCCTCGCGGGCGCCTCCGGCACCGCCGCGCCGCCGGGCATGGCCGCCGCCAACACCGGGCAATTACCTCCGGACCACCCGCCGATCGCCGATGAGGAAGACCTCGGCGCCGCCATGAAGTTGGCGGATGACGATCCGAAGAACTTCGACGCGCAGATGGCCGCGGTACAGTCCCTCTACCGCGCCGGGCGCCTCGATGATGCGATGCGGATCATGCAGCGCGCCATCAAACTGAAGCCCGACGATCCGCAGGCCATCGCCCAGATGGGCAACCTGAATTACGACCTCGGCGACAATAAGTCGCAGCAGGGCGACAAAGAGTCGGCAAATCCCTATTTCCTGGAAGCGGCCAAATGGTATGAACAGGCCCTGAAAAAGAATCCCAATGACGTCAATATCAGAACTGACCTCGGCCTCACGTACTATTTCCGCCAACCGCCTGACCTCAATAAGGCGATCGCCGCGTATCGCCAATCCCTGGCCATCGATCCGAACCATCCGCAAACGCTCTACAATATGACGATAGCCCTGACCGACAAGGGGGAACTCGACGAAGCCCAGACCTTGCTCGCCAAGCTGAACGGAATCGCTCCGGGTGCGCCGATCCTCGATCGCCTGAAGAAGGGTATTGAGGAGAAGCGCGCGGGTGTGGCCAGCTCCGGCCCGGCGCCCAAGCCCCTAGCCGTGAAGTAGGAGGAATAAACCGGATCGTTCGGCCGAATCTTGTCCCGACCGGATCAACTTTGTGTCCCGGAGGGACGTGGGATATTAGCCGGTGATGAAGTCACCGGGCATGGAGTTTCTACATTTTGCCCGGCGGCTCAGGGCGAGAACTGGATGTCCCATATTCGTCTGTCGAGTTTTGTTCTCGGACTGGCCTCCGCCGCTTGGTGAGATCTCAAGCCGTCTTCAGACGGCTTACCCGGAGGGCCAATAGGCCGGTCGCTTTGCGGCCGGTTGGGTTACGGGGAAGGCCCACGGAGCCCGTTTCAACGGGCTTCTCCCGGCGGG
>JACQTD010000118.1 GCA_016210985.1 Acidobacteriota bacterium | reverse complement strand
GGCCTGACCCTGGTTTCATATCGTCAGTGTGAATCCGCCATCCGGCGTTAGTGTTGTGCCGGTGATGTAACTGGCCTCATCCGAGCATAGGAAGACAATGGACCGAGCGATCTCATCCGCGCGACCTGCTCGCCGAAGATGAACGCTTGGGAGCAGCCCTTTGTCGTACAACTCGTCGCCGAGGATCCCTCGTGCCCGGTGATGCATCGGCGTATCAATGACTCCCGGACACACCAGGTTTACTCTGATTCCCCGCGGCGCCAGCTCAGCGGAAACACTCGTCGTCAGCCCGATCAGGCCGTGCTTTGAGGCGACATAGGCCGAACCGGTCGGGAAGCCGAGGAAAGAATTGATGGAGCCGATGTTGACGATGGCCCCACCGTGTCCGCCATCGAGCATGGCTCTGGCCTCATACTTCATGCAGAGAAAGGTGCCTTTCAGGTTTATGTTCAGAACCCGGTCCCAATCCTCCTCGGCCAGATCCGTGATTCCAGCCAACTGCCCCTCAATGCCCGCATTGTTCACGGCATAGTCGAGACGCCCGAATGCCTCCATCGCGTGAGCGACCAATCGCTCCACGTCCTTCGCTATGGACACATCCGTCTTAAGGGCGGTTGCCTTCCCTCCCTGCGCTTCGATCTCGGTCACGAGCGACGCAAGCTCATCTTGCCGCCGCGCGGCCAGCACAACCCTTGCACCCTTCGCGGCGAAGGCCTCGGCGGTTGCCCTTCCAATCCCACTGCTCGCTCCCGTAATCAGCGCAACCCTTTCGTTCATATCCGACATCTCTATTCCATGAATCATCCTTCTCGCTGACCGCAAATGACTCCCGTAGCCGCCTGTGCCGCCCTCAGCATCCTCTCCACCACGTTGAAGTCAATCTTCTCCGGCTTGGAGTAACGGATACAACCCTTCCCTAGACTCACTCCCTTTCCTTTGAGCAACTCACGATAGGCATCCAGTACGTCCGTTCTGAGGAAATACAGCGCGATGAAATGCTTTTGACGGGCAAATCCCACTTCCACTTCACCATTACGCGAGTAACATGGCCCACCGTATCTCATCGATTCTTCGAACCCTCGCAGGGAGCGGCAACAGAGTTCGCGCAGTCTGGAAAGTGCCGCCTTCCGCTCAGCCGGAACTTCCTCGAGATAAGCCGTTACCGTCTTCGCAACGCTTTGCATATTGGGTCCCCGGGTAGGTTCTTATCAGTCCGTACAATGCCAACCCCAGCAGGATGACGAGGACGATGAAACCGATGGAGTGGGGGTCGGATCTGTCGAGCGCTTCACTCGAGGATTCCCCGGCAAGCCAATCGACCCTTCCGACAGAACCTGGTCCTCATCTGAGCCACGGTATCAGTGGCACGGGCCCGCAGTCCAGGAGGTACGACATCCCGCACGCCCGCACCGCGCCTACGCTCAAGTCGGCGGTGAATCGGGGTCATGTCTCCGCGTCGTGCACAGGTGCATGCTCCCGCGCACGCTGGGTCCATTGCCAAAGGCCCCCGGTCACGGGAGGCGCCAGTCGGGCCCCAGCCTGTCGGGCCGCCAGAACGATTTGTCCTCGATGGTGCGCCTCGTGGGCCACGAAGTACATGAGTACGTGGCCGACGTCCAGAGGCAGATTCCGCCAGACGTAAGCGGAGGTTGCGGGAACTCTACCCCCATTCGCGCAACCGAGCCGCAATAGCTCCTCCAGTGCCCGGCTGCTTCGATCCAGGGCGACAAGGAGGGCGCCCGGAGTAACGGCCAGCCGGTCGACGGAGGCGGGGACCCGGATACCGTGAGAACGAGCCAGGGTCCTCAGCCACGTGCACCTGCTATTGTGAATGTGCCCTGCCAACATTCGAACGGTTTTTCGGGGAAAGCCTGGAATCGCGGCCGCCCAGACCTTGGGGGACAAGTGCCTGATGAGAAAGACAGTGACCCGGTGATTCGTCCTCCAGGCCGCCAGGACGGTCCCGGTTAGATCGGAGGCTGGAGGCATCGTAAACCCCGCATGGCTGATCGATCAGGACGCCGGAAAATCCGTGTCGATCCGGCAAGCCCCGCCCTCGGATGACGAACGGTTGCATCGCCACCACATTTCCTTCCGGCAAATGCGGAGCCGATGGCTCGATCGGCGATCGCGCGCCATTCAGCAAACGCCCGTGAAGGTACCCGGAACCCCAACGCCGCCGCTCGCTTCGACCCACAGGCCCCAGTGAATCCATGAGAAATCACTCCCATCGCTCCCGACATCGCGCCATCCCCGGCTTGGTCCTTCCGGCGGTGGATCATCCTGTGCCAAATCGGACAAGATCTACGCAACGTAGTCGGACGGGATGAGCCTGGGAAGCCCTCCGAGCCCGGCGAAGATCGGCTCGGCAAGCGAGCAGAAATACGGGCATTGGGCAACGCTCGCATTCATCCCGGCCTCCACATGTCGGCCGCCCTGGCCTGCCGGCCCGCTTGACCGGCGCCCCGCGAGGAACCACTGGTTCCCGGATGGCTATCCGCGAGGGGGTATGTTCCGTTCCGTCGACGGCAGGGGGAGATTCCGCTCCGTTCCCGGCAAGTTGGGGCTCCGCGGCGGGATAATCCGCTCCGTCGGCAGGTTGTGGAAAGGGTTGGCCTGGGGCGAAGCGTTCCCGCCACCGAACAATCCTGGCATATCATCCACCACAATCGGCGCAACGTCGCTCAGGTCCCCGGCGACCGGAGGTCTGGCGCTTACCACATCGTCGATGACCGCCTCCGGGCTCAGCATGAAATCATCTGCATGCTTGGTGACCCCATCGATATCGGCGGTCAGACGGGCCAGCTCATCCGGCGTGAGCTGCCCGCGGGCGGCGGCATTTTGAAACTCCTGGAGAAAATACTGCTTGTGTTCCTCTCCATGATGCGCGGTCTTTCGGAGAATCCGCTGGCTTCCGAAACGACGTCCCACGGGAGAAAGCGGATCTTTGTAGTTCGTGGTGCGGCCGCCGGCAATTCTGAATTCCGGCATATCAGGTTTAGATCCGGCCAGCAGGCCACGTGAAACGCCGGAAAACCCCGCCGCGCCCATTTGGAACTGGATATGCGCCTCGACCTTCCTTGATAAATCCTTGTCAGGGGGGACAGTCGTCTCATAAGCGACACCCGTGCCGGGCCGTGCCATCCCTCCTACCTGCCACGGGAACGTGCGCTCATCGGAGGGCGGGGTATCTTTGGGTTTCGGGGGGCCTGGCGGGGCGACCGGGGCAGCATCAATTGTCCATCCACCAAAGGCCACAGTGAGCATCGCCGCGCCGACATAGTCGAGTCCCGTCGTGACCACCCCTCCCACGGTCTTCGCCGCATCGACGATTCCCCCTAAGATATCTCCTGCCCCGAGCAGTCCCATCGCATCCGTCGAGCCGGTGGGTCGCCCTCCCACGTACTCGTAGAGGCCGATGCCTCCGGCATACCCGATCGGGTCTCGACTGATGAAGCGGCCCAGCTCCGCGTCCATGTATCTCATGCGGTAGTAATACAACCCTGTCTCGGGATCGAGACGTCGCCCCGTGAAGAGGTAGGGATTGCCTACCGTACTTCGTTCGCCGGCCGCCATCAACCTATCGCCACCGAAGCCGGAAGCGGGATTGCCCCCTGAGGCAACAATCGTTTGCCGACCGTAAGCGTCGTACTGATAGCCTTCAACGAGCTGGCCGTTACGGTCGGTCAGGGCGAAGACTGAAAACAAGGTGTTTTGATGGTAGAAGAGCCGCTGGTCACCGGGGTCGGTGGCGCTGTCGTTGCCGTCCCTGTTTCGGTCGAGGACCAGCGGTTCGTCCACGCTGCGTCCGTAAACGTACTGTTGAACCACGGCGTCGTTCGCGTCCCGCTCCTCGATTTCCCGCCAGCCATCCAGATAAAAATCGGTGGCGCCGTCCAGCGCGCCCGAGTTGGTCACCACTTTGCGAACGCGCCGGCCCGTGGCGTCATACGTGTAAACAGCGATGCGAGCGCCATCGGCTTTGCGCGTCACCGTACGCAATCGATTGGCGTAGTCCCACGCGGCGACAAAAACGCCATTATCCGTAACATTCCCATTCCCGTCAGAGAGAATGGCTGCGGGCTCCCCCCCGGTACGGCCGATGATTTGATTGAACGAGGAATGCTGGCGCGTCTCGGCATCCACCTGCTGCCAGTTCCCTACGCCGTCGAGCCGCCATGCGCTGTGCAAGGGCCGGTTCGCGCTCGGCGCGGCGACGGCGTCCCGGGCAGCGTTGAGGGTGCCGCGATCGAACTTCAGTAGCCGATAAGCCGAATCGTAACCGTACAGTTCGCTGTCGCCGGCGGCGTGGAGTTTCTCCTCGATGCGCTTGTTGTTCGCGCGGTCATAGGCGTGCGCAAAACCGGTGATCAAACTGTTATCGGCCCGCAGATGTCGGAGCTGAATCGGGCGGCGCAGGCCGTCGTAGCCGGCATCCGCGGTGCCCGCGTCGTTCAGGTGCGTCAGCCGCGTGCCGTTGATCGGATACTGCCGCCGGGCGACCCGTCCGCGGCCGATATAATCATAATCGGCGATGGGTCCGCTGCCCGTTGTCCCGGTTCCGTTGTCGGCGATCTGATCGACCCGGTCGAGGTGGTCGAAGGTCGTCTCGATGGCGCGGCCATTCGGATAGGTGCAGCCGACTCTCAGACCCGCTGATCGCCAGGCGCTGGAAATGGCTTTGGCAGGCCGGGCACCGATCTGCTGCATCTCCTCGATGACCCGGTTCAGGCTGTCATACGCAAACGTGATCGACGAATCGTCGGTTGCTTCACCTGGTTCGTTATTGTCGATTGCGCGGACCAGCCGCGAGAGCCCGTCATACTCCAGCGCGACGGCGGTGGTTCCGGCCACCTGCGGGGCGCGGGCAATTGTGGTGCCGATGTGGCGATTGATCGCGTCAAACTGGCGCGCGATCACCGAGCCATTCTCGTCGGTAAGCCGGACGACGTTATCATCCGGATCATATTCAATGATGATCGTCGATGGCGGATCACAGCGATTCGCCAGCATCGGAGGCTGGCAGAGGCCTTTGGTCTCCGTCAACCGGCGATCGAGGTTGTCGTAGGTGTAACGCGTCTGATTGCCGTTGTCGTCGGTCATGTTCATCAGCAGCGAGTTGCGGTCCCAATCGTAGCGCGTCGTGATCAACCCGTCGCCGCCCGCTTGAGATGAGTCGGGCGTCGGCGTCGCCGTCCGGACACCGAACAGGTCGGCGCCAATGTTGATGCCGTCACCTTGCCCCGAGGCCGTCACGACCGCGTCCTGCCGCGTTCTGCGATTCAGGCCATCGTAGGAGAAGCGCGTGACGTTGCCGAACCGATTCGTCCCGTCGGTGGTCAGCGCCCCGCCCGGAAACGAGCGCCGGGCCATGACGGGCCCGTCCGGCCCTTGCGCGTCGGCCACGGCCACCAGGTTATTCCGTGAATCGTAACGATAATCGACGGTCTGACCGAGGTTACTGACGTGGCGCTCGATGCGGTTGAGACTGTCGTAAAAGGACGTGGTGAGAAAGACTTCGTTCAGGACGCCGGCCACCTGAGAAACCTCCGTCGCTCTGGTCTCGATGACATTGTCGTTGTCGTCATAAGCCGCCTCCACGCTATTCCCTTCCGCATCCAGCGTGCCAATCAACCGGTGTGCGCCGTCATAGAAGAGGCGGTTGGTGTCGCCATCGTCCTGGACGGTAAAAGTGCGGCGGGAATTCCGATCATACTCGAACCGTGTGCTCACCCTCCCGAGGATCGTGATGCCCGGCATGCCCGGGATGGCTTGCGTGTCGCCAGGCGTGAGATTTCCCTTGCCGATGTCGGTCGCGCCATCCGATACGTCCGGAGGGCGGGCGGTGGCAATCGTGTTGATGAACAAGACGCGGTCCGTCTGATAAACCCGGCTGAGTTCGTCCGGCAGGTTTTCCGTGGAGGCCAGCAGGTTGGCGTTGACGAGGTTGGCGGCCTGGAGGATGCCCCCGCTTGAAACCGGCCCCGGCAACAAGTTCGGTCCATCGGCCATGGGGCTCGCACCGCCAATGGGTCCGAAGCGGCTGGTCCGGACCGCGTTGCCTGCCGGGTCGCGTTGAAAAACGGTCTGATTTCCGGCCGCATCCACGACACT
>JACQTD010000117.1 GCA_016210985.1 Acidobacteriota bacterium | reverse complement strand
TTTTCTCGGCCGCCGGGTCACCGGGATTGACGTTGGGATGAAACCGACGCGCCAATTTTCGAAAGGCCGCGACCACCTCGGACGTGCTGGCAAGGGACGTAACCCCGAGGCGTTGATAGTAATTGGTGGGGTCCCGCGTCACCATGGCTGAGATCCGGCCCCCCAGGGCCGATTATCGATTCTACCTCAACTCCTGCGATTCGGCCGATCGGGGCTCTGCCTGGGTGTAAAATTCGCTCCGTCGATAAGGCTCGGTGGCCGCCTCTATGATCACCTTTAGAATGGCCAGCACCGGCATCGTGAGGACGACCCCCGCGATTCCGAACTGGCTGCCGCCGACGATCAACCCCACAATGACCAGCATGGGATGGAGGCGAAGTCTTCCTCCCAGCAGCCTGGGCGTGAGGATGAATCCCTCGATCAGTTGCACAACAAGATATACAGAGGCGATCCCCAGAACCGAAATCCAGGATGGTTGCGACAGCACGGTGATCAGCAATGTAAGCACCACCGCTACAAACGTGCCGATGTAAGGGATCAGGTAGCCAAACCCGGCGAGAATACCCAGGCTGAGCGCGAGCGGCACTCCCGCGATCAGGAACCCGGCCACGTAGAGAAAGCTCATGATGATGGCAACCAGCAATTGTCCCCTGACGAAGGTTGATGTCACCCGCTCGATACGATCGAGGAGACTCGAGAGGTAGTCCCGGTGCCGCGCCGGCGTCATCGACCGGAGCCAGTCCCGCAGCCGCCTGAAATCGGTCAGAATGTAGAAAATGAAGAGTGGTATCAGAATGGCGTTGAGCAGACTCGAACCGATACCGACCGCCTGTTTGAGTCCTCCGGTAAAGAAATTGAAGATCGGATCCGTGATGTGCGAGGTGTCGCTGAGATGGGAGGTGACACGATCGACCACCGAGGAATACACCCCCGGGTAACGGTCGTGCAGACGCATCAGCCAGGGTTGCAACGCCTCGGCCACCGCCCGGATGGCTGCCGGAAGCGCCCGCGCCGAGGCGACCAGCTGCGCCACGATCGGCGGAAGCAGCACAACCAGGAGGAAGGCAAAACCGAGAAGGGCGATGATGGTCGCTCCCACCGCGGCATTCGATCTCGACCATTTCATCCTGCGCTCGATCCAGCCGACCAACGGCTCAAGGAGGTAGGAGATCGCCAGCGCGACGAGGATCGGCGCCATGACCGGACGGACCAGGGCGAGGCTCTGAACGAGCAGGCCGGCGCCCAGCCGGCAGAGCACGAGGAGCGCGATCGCGGCGATGACGCCGACCAGCCATTGGGGCCACCGCAATTGAGACAGCGTACCCCTCACTTGGAGTCGCCCCCCTCTCGATTCTGATTGAGCAGGTGGCTTGCGTGGAAGATGTAGTGCATCCCGGAGGAGACCGCCAGCACCAGCGCCGACAGGTACAGCGGCATGAGCAGGACGGCGAATTCGGGTCGGAGCTGCCGCGCAAGAAACACGGTGATGACCACCACTTGAACCAGGGTATTCAATTTGCCGAGTAGCGACGGCTGGAAGTTCCTGAATCCGGTTGTAATGAAAATGAGCAACGAGCCCATGAGAATGAAGAAATCGCGGCTGATCGCCGTTGCGGTGAGCCAGAATGGAATGGGTTCGAAGGAGAGCCCCCTCGAAGTCAGCACCATGAAGGCCGTCACCAACATGATCTTGTCGGCGATCGGATCCAGGACGACACCCAACGTCGTACGCTGATTGAGCGTCCTGGCCAGCAGACCGTCGAGCACGTCGCTCAATCCGGCGAGTACCCACAAGGCCAGCGCGAGCTGCATCCTCCCGTAGTACACGGCCGAGACGAAGATCGGCACCAGGGCCATCCGCAGGATTGTCAGCAGATTGGCTAGCGTGAGGACTTGCGACATACTTACAGGACAGGGCCGGATATTATAGATGCAGGGCCGGGGAATCCCAAGAAACTTTCCACCTCCTCCCGGGAACGCAGGCATCCCTGCCTGCAGCCGCAGCCCTCACTCCATTCCGAGATATGAACGATCAAGCGCTACGCTGCACGCTGGAAGTCCGGGGTGCGGATGCGTTCCGCACGTCCGGTCCGAGGCATCCTGTTATAATGGGGTTCGGATGATGAATAAAATACCGCTACTTGGATCCGCGATTGACGACCTGCAGAAGCGCCTGGCCGCCCTCGACTCGCGTGGGTACCGGGCCCGGCAGGTGCACGACCACCTTTACCGGCGCCGGAATTACGACTTCCGGCTGATGACTGACCTGCCTCGTTCGCTGCGAACGGTTCTGGAGGACCACTTTGTGGCTCAGCCGCTCAGCCGGATGGAAGTTTTTCATTCGCTGGACGGCACCCGGCGATACTTACTAGGCGGGAGCGGGGACGATCGCCTGGAGGCCGTCTGGATTCCGGATGAACGGCGCGACACCATCTGCATCTCGACTCAGGCAGGATGCCCGCTGGCCTGCGCCTTTTGCATGACTGGCGTGATTGGCCTCAGCCGGAATCTCGCCGCCGGAGAGATCGTCGCTGAGGTGGGGCTGGTATTGAACCACGTCTATGGCGCCGGCCAGGAACCCCGGCGTGGCGTAAACCTCGTGCTCATGGGTATGGGCGAGCCGCTGGCGAACTACGAGGAAGTCATGCGCGCCGTCCGGCTGTTCGCCGAACCGAACGGGATGAACATCTCGCAACGCCGAATCACCTTATCCACGGCGGGTGTCGTTCCGAAGATCTACGAGTTGGCCAGTGAGCCAATCCGCCCGGAGCTGGCCGTCTCGCTCGCTGCGACCCGGGATGATCTGCGCAATGAACTGATGCCCATCAACAAACAATGGCCGATCGCCGAACTCCTGAAAGCCTGCCGGGATTATCCCTTACGTCCTCACGAGCAGATCACGTTCGAGTATGTCATGCTGGATGGGGTGAACGACTCGCGAACCGATGCCGCCCAACTCGCGGATCTCATCCGGGGAATGGAAGCGAAGGTCAACCTGATCCCTCACAATCCCGCACCCGAACTTCCCTACCGCGCTTCACCCGATTACCGGATACTCGAGTTTCAAAGCATTCTGCGCGGCCACGGCATCCTGGCCTTCGTTCGTACGCCGCGCGGACGGGATATCAGCGCGGCGTGCGGTCAGCTGGCTGCGCGCACGTCCTCGAGCCCTCCCCGTCCACAGGCGTCCGTTTGAAGATCGTGTCCACCTTTCACGAGGAAGCCGTCTTCCTCGTTGCCGGCCAGGCGGCTCCATGCCGCGCCGCCGTTGGTGGTTCTGTAGAGACCCGCGCCGGGCGTTCCCGCGTAGACGATGTTCGGCATGGCAGGATGCACCGCAAGGCACCAAACGGGATGGATCGGAGGAGGAGGGATGGTGACCTCTGCAAACTGACCCACTACCGGCTGGTCTGTAGCTATACGACTTTCTTTTTCTTCAAAACCGCAGGCACGCCGACCGCGAGGGTTCCCGGCGGTACATCCTTGGTCACCACCGCGCCGGCCCCGGTCACGGCCCCTTTTCCGATGCGAACCGGCGCAACCAGCATCGTATCGCTACCGATCCGCGCCTCGTCCTCGATGAACGTCGGATGCTTGCGCTTGCCGTCATAATTGCAGGTGACGGTCCCGGCGCCGATATTAACCCGTGCCCCGATCGTGGCATCCCCAAGGTAAGTCAGGTGCATCGATTTGCTCCCGGCCCCCAACCGGGATTTCTTCATTTCCACGAAATTTCCGACCGTGGCCCCTTCCTCAAGCTGGACACCCATCCGGAGATGGGCAAACGGGCCTACCCGGACGTCGTCGTCCAGCAGGCTCTCGCCGATCATGCAGCCATTCCGGATATGTACGCGATTTCCGAGCGAGCTGCGGCTGATATGGGTCCAGGATTCGATCACGCAATCCCGTCCGATGGTGGTCGGCCCATCAATGATAACCTGGGGGAAGACTACGGTGTCGGGTCCGATCGTAACCCGGGCATCGATGAAGGTACTCGCCGGATCATGAATCGTCACCCCTTCGGTCATGAGTCCGTCCAGCACTCTTGTCTGTAACACCGCGCTCGCCTGTGCCAGTTCCTGCCTCGTGTTGATCCCCAACAGGCTGCCGGCATCGGCGTGCCGAACCGTCCCGACCCGCTTACCACCCCGCCGGAGAATCGCAGCCGCATCCGTGAGGTAGAACTCCCCTTGCGCATTCTTCTGTTCCACGCGGTCGAGCGCTTGCAGCAGGTCCCCCGTCTGAAATGCGTAAATGCCGGAGTTGATTTCAGTCACGCGGCGCTGGCGCGGGGTGCAGTCCCTTTCTTCCACAATGCTGCCGAGGTCTCCGGTCTTGTCGCGAATGATCCGTCCGTAACCCGCAGGATCAACGAGGATCGCGGTAAGGACGGTCATCGACGCCCGCTTCCTGCGATGTTCCTGGAGCAGCTTAAGCAGCACTTCCCCATCGATGCACGGCACATCGCCGTAAAGCAGGAGCAGATCCCCTTTCAGCCTTTGCAGGTGTGCTCGAGCCATCATCACCGCGTGGCCTGTCCCCCGTTGATCGGGTTGGTGAACGTAATGGATAACCGGTGCCGGAACCGGAACCGGTTTGCCGGATCGCCCAGGCACGGGATCGGTCAGACTCTCCTCGACGGCTTCGCGCACGGCCTCCGCCTGATGACCCACGACGACGATCATAGTCGCGGGGCCGATCGAGCGGGCTGCGCGGATCACATGGGCTATCATCGGCTCGCCGGCTACCTCATGGAGAACCTTCGCGCGGTTCGATTTCATTCGCGTGCCCTGGCCGGCGGCCAGAACGAGCACCGAAAACGGGGGGATGGGAGGCGTCACACGAAGTCTTTTCGGGGGCATTGCCGGACTAGTCTAATCCACAAGTCAAACAACATTCCAATTGGAGGAATCAGCTTCGGGGCGGGTTCCCCATCGCTGGCGGGGTGCTTCGTGGGGAAGGTTAGCTTTCGACGCTCTCGAGCCCAACCAGGATCTGGAAGAGCTCGATGTGGTAGAGCGGCCTGAAGTCGGGGTCGCGCCGCGCCTGCAGACGGTAGCTCTCACGTTTGTTGACGCAGCGTGTAAGCTCGTCGAGCGCCAGATCCACGAGGCCCAGGCGCACATGGGCGGCCGCGAGGGAGTAAAGAACGTGGTCGGCGCCGGGATCAGATTTCAGGGCTCTTTCAAAGTAAGCGATGGCTTGTTCCGTTTCGCCGCGATTCAGCTCGAAGACACCTCGATCATAGAGCGCATCCACCGTCCTGGGCGTGGTCGGAGGCCGGCTCAAGCGCTGGTCGCAAACCGAGATGTAAGTCTTGGCGCGGGAGATCATTTCCGTCTCCTCGGGAAACTTCTCGGCGAAGCTGATGAAGGCCTCCCTCGCACCCACGAAATCATGTCTATTGAACTGTTTTATCGCCTGGCCGAAGAGTTTCACAGAAGCCGTCGTTTTCTGGCTGGCCGGGGATTCCTTTGATTTTGCCGGAGGCGGGGATGCCGGCTTGCCAAGAGTCCTGGTCACCCGCTTGGCCGATTTCCCGGGACGTGCGGTCACCCGTGACACGGCGGTTTTCCCTTTCGCCGCCTTGGGCTTTGCGGCGACGGTGCGACGACGCGGGGTAGTGCGCTTCTTGGAGGCGCTCTTCTTGGTTTTCTTTGATCTGGCCTCTACGCGACTTCTGAGGGCGGAGGCTCCTTTTCCAGTAGGTCGGGGCAGCTTTTTCTTAGTCTTTGGGGCTCGACTAGTGGGACGACTCCTAGCCTTACCAGCTTTGGACCGGGCTACTTTGGTCACTTTCCGACCCGCCTATGATGCCCAAATGGCAAGCGGTATTTGGGCCACGTACTGGTGTTGGAGTGGAAATCAGCTCCCTCTTGAGTTTATATCAGATCGAGAGTAGTCAAGTCAAGTAGAACTTATTGAAGGATTTCCGGCCAAATGACGCGAAGCTAATGTAATGAATTAAAAGTGGGCTGGCAACCCTTTGGAATTATTACCAGGCTGCGGCGCAACCCGACTCAGAGGGGTTTCTCGGGTCGCTTGACAGCACCTCCCTGCCCGCTTAGTATGCACCGCCCTCGGGCCCTTAGCTCAACGGTCAGAGCAGCAGACTCATAATCTGTTGGTTCCTGGTTCGAATCCAGGAGGGCCCACCACGATTTTGCTTGACTTGAGCACCACTGACCATAGAATTCACCGGGGTTGACTTGACCGGCCACCCCATCCAAGCCCGGTAAGACACTGGACACTCCCCGGCATGGCTTTCTCCCGGAGAGCTTAAATGAGGAGAACTATGCAAACGCAACTCTCAAGAAGGAAGGAACCATCGAACGCCATCGTCTTCAGCATTAGTACACTCGCTCTCTTCGCTCTGTTTTCAGCCTCCGTACTCCAGTTCGGTGTCTCCGCCAATCCTCCGGGTATTGCCGGGAGGGAGAACCCGGCCGCCGGGGAACCGGACCGCACCGCCCGGGTGATCACTGAGATCCAGATCGGCGAGCGACGAATTTACGGCAGTCGCGAGGGGCTTTTTGTCCAGCAGGGAATTGATCCGCAGGTGACCCGCATCACGAATGGACTGCCGGAGGATGTAATCCCGCTGAGCTTGGAGGCCGGCACGGGGGACGGGCAGGTCATTTACCTCGGAACGGCCCGGGATGGTCTTTTCAGGAGCGAGAACGGAGGTATGACCTGGGAGGCCCGGAGTGCCGGTTTGCCGCGGGCCATTGGCGCTGCACCGGTCGTGCCGATCGAAAGCCTCGCCATCAGCCCGACCGATGATAACGAGGTCTTCGTCGGTGCGGAAACAGGGAACATCTATCGATCCGATTCCGGTGGACGAAACTGGGAAGCGCTGACCTCGGGTTTGCCCGGAATCTTCCATCACCGAACCTACGCTCCCTTGCTGCTGATCAGGCCGGGCGAACCCGAGGCCGTATATGCCCTCGTGGGATTCCCTTTGAATTCCGAATGGGTGGAGAACCGGCTATATCGACTTCTCCGGCCGGAGAACTACTGGCGCGAGATCAAACGACTTCCGGCCAACTCGCGTTTCCTGTCGATATCCATCGATCCGGACGATGCCAGCCACTTGATCTGTGAATCGGATCGAGGGGTCATCAGGATCGTCGATTGGTCGATGCAGGAGAAGTTTGAATTGCGCATCCCGGTTGAGGAGCCGGTGGAACTCTATCGTGCGCCCGGTCCGAACTCGACCGCGGATCAGGATCAGGGCAACATCGCGGTCATCAATGATGACGGAACCCTCCTCGAGATCTTCAACCTGGCCAACCGGGCCATAGAGTTCACGCCCACTGGCGCCGGCGGATATAGCGTCGCCAGTCTCAGCGCGAGCCTCGAGGCGCAGGGAAGCACCCGCCTCTCGCTCGCCGATGATGCATCTTCGAGCCAGGCCCTGGGTTTTAATTTTCCCTTCTACAATGTCAATCGAACCACCGCCTTCGTCAACTCAAACGGAAATTTGACCTTCGGGAGCGGTGACGCGGATAGCACGCCGTCCATTGCCGAGTTCGCAAGTGGTTCGCCGAGGATTGCTCCGCTCTGGAACGATTTCAATCCTGCCACCACGGTTAATCCAAATGGAGTCTTCTATCGAAGCGCGGCCGGCCCCACCCGGGCCATTTTCACCTGGACCAGTGTGCCTGAATTCAACACAACGAACAGTAATACGTTCCAGGTCGTGCTCTTCAGCGATGGCCGTATCCGGTTCACTTACGGTGCCATGGCCGCAAAGGACGGCCTGACGGGCCTCTCCAACGGTTCGAGCAGCTCCTTTTCGCGAGTGACTTTTGGCAGCGACCTGCCGACGGTGTTTGGTTCGAACCCGATCCTCGAACTCTTCAACCGGGGTCTGAACACCCGGGCGGTCGCTAAGCGCTTTTACAACAGTCATCCTGACATATTCGATTCGCTGGTCATCTTCGGGGCCAGCACCCACACCAGTTCCCTGGCCGGGCCCGGGAGCCTTGCCATGACGGAATTGGTTAAGAACCAGGTGAGCGGTATCGGACTTACGATCTTCGACACCTCCCCGGCTTACGGGAGTTTCGGCCGGCTCAAGACCATGACTGTGATGAACCGGCTAAGCGACTTCCCCAACGATCTTAATGAACGGATCAACAGCACCGCCTTCTCGACGTTGGATGTCCTGGGACAGGTCGCCGGCCATCAATGGGGCTCCTACGTTCGTTTCAACGATGGCGGGTTGGCCAGCGATAGCTTACTCAACCAGAACCGGCAGAATTGGAGCTTCTTCCACGACACTTCGGCTTCGGTCATGGGGGGAAACTCCTGGCAGGACAACGGCGGAGGCAGTTTCACGTCAACGGACGGCGCGACCGGCTTCAGCCTCCTCGACCAGTATCTGGCGGGCCTTCTCCCCTTCGCCCAGGTCCAGAATTTCTTCTTCATTTCGAATCCGAGCAACACCGGTGGCCGGGATAGGAATACGCTGCCCGAGATCGGCGCCTCCCTCAACGGCACCCGGCGCAACGTCGGCATCAGCGATATCACCGCCATCGAGGGTCAGCGCAGCCCGGCATTCGGCGCCGCCCCCACGAGTTTCAATCATGCCTTCATTCTGCTGGTCCCACAGGGTCAGGAGGCGCTATCCCCGGACCTGGCCAAGATTGAGAACATCCGGCAGGCCTGGGGCGCCTATTACTCAACGGCCACCAGCGGCCGTGGTTCGATCGTCTCGTCGCTGGTCGTGCCCACCGATCTCGTGGTCAGCAGCGTCAGCGTCTCGCCCACCACGATCACGGCCGGTAATAACGTCGCCGTCAGCTTCACCATCAACAACAACGGCAGTGTCGCCGCCGGGGCGACGACGAGCCAGATTGTCCTGTCGACTGACAGTACAATCACCGCCGGGGATACTTTCCTCTTTTCCATCAACACGCCGGCACTGGCTGCGTTCGCCTCCAGCAGTCAAAACGTTAATGTCAATATTCCTCCTGGAACGCCGCCCGGAGCCATGTTCATCGGCGTCATCACCGATGCCGGCAATGCCGTAGGTGAATC
>JACQTD010000131.1 GCA_016210985.1 Acidobacteriota bacterium | reverse complement strand
CTCCAGAAGCATGTCCTCTTCCCCGGCGCCGCTGGACGCTTTTTGATAAAGATCAAAATAACCTCTGCGATTTGAACTATAAACGATGCGGCTCCCGTCTGACGACCACGTCGAATTCCTCTCTTCCGCCGGATCGGAGGTGAAGCGCGTCCTGAGACCGCTCGCCACGTCATAGATCCAGATGTCTCGAGTCCGGGTTTGAGGATCGAGGATGGTCAACATCACGCTCTTCCCGTCAGGTGAAAGGCGGTGATTATCGCAAAAGGCAGGATCGCCAAGCACGCCGAGTCTCTTGCCGGTGCGGTCGAACCAGGTGAGTTGCGAGTCCGTCCTCCCCGCGCGTGTTTGATAAGCCAGGACGCCGTTCTCCGAGACCGAAAAGGCTCCTCTGCCCGTCCATGACGCGTACTGAATCTGTTCGGCCACAGGGAAGGCGTCTCCCGCCACTTCCAGCCGATCGGAGTCGAATCGCTGGGCCATCAACGTGGCCTCCCGCAGGAAGAGCAAATACCCGTCGGCGTAAGCGACATTTGAACTGGCCTGCAGCAGCAGTTTGCTTTGTTTCGACTCGAGCGAAGCAACGTAGATTGCCCCCAGCTCGCTTTCGCCGGCGGCGGTGCTCATGCCGAGATAGAGAAAGTGCTGGCCGTCAGGCAGGAAGTAGGGCCAGCGGTGAGTCGCTTCACGACCCGCCTGATCGAGTTTCGTGACGGCGCTCACCTCGCCGCCCGTGGCTGACACCTGTGACAGCCCGCCTGCGAGAGCGCCAAAGATAATCACACCGTCCGGATTCCAGGTTCCGCCACGATTTGAGGGCGCATCGCAGAGCGTGACCGGTGGTCCACCCGAAACGTCGATCTTTCTGAGCTTCTGGTTCGCGAAGAATCCAATGAAGCGGCTGTCCGGCGACCAGAACGGAAATTGGGCGTCCTCCGTCCCTGCCAGCGCCTGTGCCGATAGCGCATCCATCGCGCGTACCCAGAGAGCGTGTTTGCCCTCCGCCATCGTGGCAAGGAAAGCCAGACGACGACCATCAGGCGAGACGGCGGTGAAGGGTCCGAGAAGGGTAGGAGCAAAGCTCGTGTTTTCCGGCGGGAGAATGAACGAGCGGACGGCGCGCACTTTGACCGGAGCCCGCTGGAAATATGCCAAGGCTAGCGCCATACCGGCGAGTATCACGAGAAGGGCCACGATAGCATGGCTCGGCCTCTTCCGGAGGAAGCGAAAAAGGGCTTGGTCGCTCGGCAGCACCCGGGTTCCCATCCCGACGACGGCAGTGCCGGACTCCAAGTCTCGCTTCAGATTCTTTAGATCAATGGAGAGGTCCCTTGCTGATTGATAGCGCCGGTCAGGTTCCTTCTCCAGACATTTTCGGATGATGTGTTCCAGTCTGTCGGGAGCGCTGTAGTTGAACCGGGCGATCGCTTCCGGCTGAGCGTGAACAATCCGGTCCATGGTCTCACCTGCGCTCGCGGCCGAGAATGGCAGACGCCCCGTAGTCATCTCATACAGGACCACGCCCAGCGAGAACAGGTCCGTTCGCCGGTCAAGGACTCGTCCCAGGGCCTGCTCCGGGCTCATGTACGCGACCGTACCCATCACCAGGCCGGGCTCGGTTGTTGCCTGGGTGGGGATGTCTCTTCCTACCCCTTCCCTCCTGGTCACTTTGGCCAGTCCGAAATCCAGCACTTTCACTTGACCGCGAGGTGTGATCATCATGTTGTTCGATTTGATGTCGCGGTGAATGATGCCGTTCGCGTGCGCATCTTCGAGCGCGTCCGCCACCTGGATACCGATGTCCACGATCTGGATTAATTCAAGCGGGCCGTCCGGGATCCTGGTAGCCAGCGTCACCCCTTCGACATATTCCATCGCAATATAGCTCACCCCGTCGGCTTCGCCGATGTCATAGATGGTGGCTATGCTAGGATGGCTTAATGCCGACGCGGCCCGCGCCTCCTGCTGGAAGCGCCGCACCCGCTCTTGATCTCCGGTCAAGTGACCGGGGAGGAACTTCAATGCCGCCCTGCGGCCCAGCTTCTTATCTTCGGCTAGGTAGACTTCAGCCATTCCACCCGCGCCAAGCAGGGAGATAACCACATAGGGACCGACTTGGCGACCGATCATCCGTTCAATCTGATCGCCGGCCAGCTCCCTGGCCACGCTTTCCAGAGCGGGTTCATCGATGAAACCCTCGGCCTCTTCAGCGTGCACGAGCAAAGATTCCAATTCCCTGCGCAGCGCTTCGTCCCCGCGACAGGCCTCAACAAGGAAGCGCGCCCGCCGGTCAGGCTCCAACCCCAGTGCGGAATGAAACACCCGCTCGATCTCCCGCCTTCGATCAACTGACATCCTTTTTTCCACTCCTGAGCTCGCGCAGGAGCAAGGCCTTGGCCAGCTTCCAATCGCGCATGACCGTGTCGGGCGAAACCTTCAACACCTCGGCGGTCTCCTCCACGCTTAACCCTCCAAAGAACCTCAACTCGACCACCCGGCACTTTCGCGGTTCAGTCTTCGAGAGCGCAACCAGAGCATCGTCGAGGGCGACCAAGTCCGCTCCACGTTCCCTTGAAAGAACCAGCGATGGGTCGAATGAAATCTTGTGCGCCCCGCCACCCCGTTTGAGATAGCGACGGGAGCGGGCGAAATCGACCAGGATCCGCCGCATGATTTCGGCCGAAATGGCGAAGAAGTGGGCGCGGTCCTGCCAGCGCAGATTCTCCGTTTTCACCAGCCGCAGATAGGCTTCGTTAACGAGCGCAGTGGTTTGCAGTGTCTGTCCGGACCGCTCTTTGCTCATGAAACGATGGGCCAGGCGGTGCAACTCCTGATAGACGAACGGAATCAGCCGCTCTTGGGCCGATAGGTCACCCTCGCTCCAGGCCAGAAGCAACTGGGTGATTTCATGTGAAGAGGCCGTCGTCAAGGAACCTCCTCTAAAGGAGATGAAGCCGGTACGCCTTCAATTTTAGCACTCCACCGGTGTTTTTTGCTGCCCTGCGGATCAAAACGAAGAATTTCCGGGCCATGCCAGTTCCGCGGCCTAGTTCGCGCATTTAGTAAGGTGAGAGAAGCATATTGCTCTTGATTTGCATTTCAGCGAACCGAACAAATGCTTAGATTAGAAAGGAACAGGAGAGAAGAATCCGATGATCAAAATGAGGAAATTGAGGACTCTATTCACCGCTCCGAGCATTCCGGTCCCGCCCGGAGCGATTAACTTGATCGCAAGGAAGAATCGATTTCATGTTGGGATCGTTTTCACTGCGCTCCTGGTGGGCATGTTTTTGTGGCCGTGGGACATCATCAGCCAGGCTCAAGTGGCATGCTCATCCCCGAGCTTCAGTGCAGCTACCAGCTTCGCCGCGGGGGCTGGCGCTCGTAGCATCGCCGCGGCAGACTTCAACCGCGACGGAAAGCTGGACTTGGCCGTGGCGAATGGACAAGCCAGCAGCGTCTCCATCCTGCTGGGAGATGGCACTGGTGGATTTGGCGCAAAGACCGACATTCCTGTTGGCGCAGGTCCTCGGGTAGTCGTGACAGACTTCAATCGCGACGGAAAGTTGGACTTGGCCGTGGCGAACTTCGTATCTAACACCGTCTCCATCCTGTTGGGCGATGGGTTGGGCGGCTTCGGCGCAAAGACTGACTTCTCTATGACTCAGCCAGGTCTGTCGACCGTGGCAGACTTCAATCTCGACGGAAAGCTGGACTTGGCAGTGGTGACCGCGGTCCCCGGAGCGAATGTCGCAATCTTGTTGGGCGATGGAATGGGCGGCTTCGGCGCGACGACCTACTTCGGAAATAGTGCAGCGTCAACAGCAGCGGTTACCATCGGCGTGGGAGACTTCAACCGCGATGGAAAGCCTGATCTTGTCGCGGGGGGCGGCATGAACATGCCCCCGAACACCAACAACACGTCAGTCCTCTTGGGCGATGGAATGGGCGGCTTCGGCCCGCCGGCTTACTTCACTTTGGGGCAGAATAATGCAGCGCTTGCTATCGGAGATTTCAATGGAGATGGGGCGTCAGACCTTGCCGCGACTAATGCTATGGGTACTACAGTTCCCGCTACCCTGGAGGTCCTGCTAGGCGATGGGACGAGCGGCTTCAGTGAAAGGACGATCTTCCCTAACGTCGGATTGAACGCTTTCGGTATCGCCGCGGGAGATTTCAACCGCGACGGCAAGCTGGACCTGGTCCACGTAAGTGGTCAGCCCAGCAGCAGCGTCTCGGTTCAGCTGGGCGATGGGAGAGGGGGCTTCGGTGAAAGGACCGTCTTCCCCCTCGCCGTAAGTGGTGTTCAGAAGGTAGAAGTGGGGGACTTCAACCGCGACGGGAGGGTGGATATCGCTGTGCCGAGTCCGAACTCCGGCAACGTGTCGATCCTGCTGAACACCTGCTCGCAATAAGAGGGCTTGTCCGTTCGGAGTTCAAGCTTCAGCTTGGTTTTGCCGTTAGCGGGCAAGCTAAAGCTTGAACTCCAAACGAGGCTCAGTCCTTGAGAATCGAATATTGATGTTCTGCTTTTCTAGGTATACTCATCCCATGCGCTTCGCTCATTAGGGGAATATGTCCTGAACTTGCTGGCGCACGGGGCAACGTCAACTGAGATCTTGAACGAGTATGAGGGGTTGAGCCAGGAGGATATTCAAGCCTGCCTACTGTTTGCCACCAGGTCGTTGGAAAGCTCTAGCTTCATGCCCCTGACCTCCAACAGGGGACGGTCAAAAGAAGAACTTGAGCCCAAACTGTAGCTCGCGATTGGAGCCGGTCGCGGTGGAGATGCCGAAATCACTCGCTCCCAGGTCGCTCCCTGGCGGCTCGAATTGCGGGCGGTTGAGGGCATTGAACATCTCAAACCGGAACTGAACCCTGTAGCGCTCCGCAACTTGGATATTCTTGAGGACTGCCACATCGAAGTTCACGCGCGCCGGTCCGGTCATGACCGTGCGGGGCGCGTTGCCAAGCGTAAACCGGGCTGGCACGGTAAAGGCCGCGGGGTTAAACCACTGAATCCCCCGCACCCCGCCCGTCGCCGGCTGGCCTTGCTGCGATGATGGCAGCTTCGGGTCGCCGGTGAGGTTCGGCCGTAGGACCCTGTTGGTGGCGTTATCGCCCAGCACATCCCTAGGCCCGTTGTTCACAGTGACTCCGAAGGGTGAACCGCTCTGCAACGCGGCTATGGCAGAAAGCGACCAGCCGCCGTATGCCTGATTTAGCCATCCGCTCTGCCACCACGACTTCCCATGGCCAAAAGGCAGCTCGATAATCGGGCTGATCACTACGCGATGGCGGACGTCATTGGTCGAGAGCGCGCGCTCGTCGCGCAGGTTGTAAATATTCTGAACCAGATCGTCGTCGCCGAGCGTAATGCCTCCGGTGGAGCTGATGTTGTCGATCCATTTCGACAGCGTGTAGGTGAAGATCCAGCCTATCCCAGCGGCAAAGTGCTTCTCCGATTTCACCGTTAAGGCGTGATAGTTCGAAATGCCCCAGTTGGGCGCCAGGAGCTGGACCTGGGCGTTGTTACCGGGATACTGGGGAAAAGGGCGCCGCAACCGGACGGGGATATCCGTGCGTGGCAGCAATGCGGGCGGAACCTGATTGAGGTTAATGCCGCCGAAGGCCGCTTTTCGCCCGAGATTGCCCAGGTAGGCGACCTCGAACGCGATGTCTTTCACCTGCTGGGCCATGGTTAGATTGAAATTCAAACTGTAGTTGGTTCGCCGGTTCGGATCGAGGTATTGGACCAGTGACTGTGGCCATCTCGTCCCGATGGAGCCGAACTCTGGCACGAGATCTTGCTCGGCCGGAAACTGCAGGGCCCCGAACGGCAGTCCTTCGCGCAGGGTAAATGGAACCGGAGTGCGGAAACTAGCCACTCCGCCGAAACCTAACCTCATGTCCTGGATGATGGCGCGGCCGTAAGCGCTGCCGTAAAAGATGCCGAAACCAGCTCGGATGACCGTGCGGTCGCGATGAAAAGGCCTCCACGCCAACCCGAAACGTGGCGCGAAGTTATTCAGGTCCCAAACAACCAGGTATTTTCCGTGGCCATTTCGCCCCGGAAAAGTCACCACACCCCGGGTCCCTTCCGGAATCAATTGCCCGTCAACGACCTGACCGGCCAGCGGGTGAGGCGCGCCGGGATCGAAGTTATTCATACGGTTGGCCACTTCCGAGACCGGTGACTCGGCCTCGTACCGCAAGCCGATATTGAGCGTCAGGCGCTGGTGCACTCTCCAGTCATCGTGAAGGTATCCAGCGGTGTAATAACTCCGCTTGCCGATGCCCGCGTCGATGCGGACGTCGGCCGAGTCGATGATCCCCAGCAGAAAGCTCGCCAGCGGCAGGCCCGAGCTGGCGATCAACTGATTCTGGGCGTTGCGCCCCTGGGTCTGCGTCGCTTGAAACGTGAATTGGCCCGAAGCGAATTGCCGGTTGACCTCGTTGGCGTTGAAGCGCCAGTACTCAGCGCCCAATTTCAGGCTGTGGCTGCCCTTGATCCAGGTCAGGCTGCCCGTGTAGTGCGTGTTGGTGAAAACCGCGATGCGGTTCTGGTTGCCGGGAGTGCCAAAGTTGGTCATGGGCACACGCCCGCTCCTGAAAATGAACCCCGGGAAAGCATCCGGCTCCACACCCCTGAGCCCG
>JACQTD010000121.1 GCA_016210985.1 Acidobacteriota bacterium | reverse complement strand
GGTGGTGGGCGCCGCGCTCCTGAGAGGGAGCGGGAATGGGTCTAGCCAAAAGGAAGTACAGCCGGGTCCAAAATCTCTGGCCGTGTTGCCCTTCATCTCACTTAACAACGGAGTCGACGACGATTACCTCGGGTTGGGGATTGCGGACACCTTGATCACCAAGCTCAGCAACCTCCGCGAACTGGTCGTTCGGCCCACCGGCTCGGTTCGGAAGTACATGACGCTCGACCAAGATCCGATTGTCGCGGGCCGGGAGCAGCAGGTCGATTCGGTGCTGGAAGGGAGCATCCAGCGGGCAGGCGAGAGGATCCGCGTGACGGTGCGGCTGATCAACCTGCCGGATGGCCGACCGATTTGGGCCTACCAGTGCGATGAACAACAATGTGCCGACATATTCGCATTGCAGGACGCCATTGCCCAGCAGGTGGCCGAGGCACTGATATTGGATTTGAGTGGGGCCGAACACCAGGCGCTGGCGAAGCACTACACGGAGGACCGGGAGGCTTATGACCTTTACCTAAGGGGTCGGTTTTTCTTGGGGAAGCGATCCGCGGGAGCGATTGAGAAGAGCCGCCACTACTTCCAACAAGCCATTCGTCGGGATCCGAATTTCGCGCTTGCTTACACCGGCCTGGCCGAGTCGTATGCCGGCTATCTGATTCGGCAGGATAATCTGGCCAGCGCAATGGCCGCGGCAATTCGAGCTCTCGAAATCGATGACACGCTCGCGGAGGCCCACACCGCGCTGGGCCTGCTGAGCTGGCAATTTGAGTGGAACTGGGAGCAGGCGGACAGGGAATTCAGGCGCGCCCTCGAACTCAACCCGAGGTATCCGGCGGCTCATAATTGGTATTCGGTATTCCTGTCCACCGTGGAGCGCCATGAGGAAGCGCTCTCTCACGCGAGACAGGCTCAAGCCTTGGATCCGTTCTCAACTCACAGTAAGGTGCATTTGGGGCTCGTGTTCTATGCTGCGCGCCAGACCGATCAGGCTATGCTCGAGTGGCGTAAAGCACTGGAGCTGGATCCCTACCGCCCGAACCTCCATGCCAATCTCGGGAGGTGCTACGTCCAAAAGCGGCAGTATCAGGAAGCACTTCAGGAATTCAACAAAGAGATCGAAGTCGGCGGGAGCAAGCTGATATGCGACGCGTATATTGCGTTCGTCAATGCGGTCTCCGGGAGACGTGCCGAGGCCTTGAGCAAGCTCGACGAATTGACGAAACAGTCCGACCAGCAAGCCGTTGCGTTCTACAAGGCCATGATCTATGCCGGATTGGATGATCGCGACAAGGTGTTTGAATGGCTGGAGGTCGCCTATGCCGAGCGGACGGGCCCGCTCTGGTATCGGCTCAATGTCGATCCCTGGTGGGACAAGGTTCGGACAGATCCCCGCTTCGTCGATATTCTCCGCCGGATGCGGCTGCCGATACCCTCGGGCGGGAATACTGGAAGATCCTGATTTACTCCACGCGGAATACCTCTCCGGGCACGATACGCGCCACGACCGTGCGCAATCCCCCTCCTACTCGAATTTGGTAAAGAATTCGAGGTTTCGGTTGAAGTTCACGTTTGGACCGTACCCCACTAGGGTCACGCTGCGGCTGCCGCCGCCCGCGACGGGGATCTGGAGCTTTCCGTCAGGAGCCTGCACACTCACATTGGCCATTCCCGAGGGGACGGCCAGCCCGTCGACCGCGCCGCTACCAACATAGGATTGGTTGGCCGTCAGGTCACGAAAAGTCGTGAGACCGCCGGTGTTTCGGTTAACAATCGGACCGGTGGCGGTGGCTTCAGCAGAAACATTGAAACCGATACTCTCATCGCTCACGCTGTACTTGATGCCAAGCCGGTTGTTTTCCTCTGAGACCTGTCCAGTAATGTTCGCCAGGCGGGCCGCGCCCGGCGCGGTGAGGTTGATCAGGTCGGCCCATTCCTGGGTCGAGACAAATGAAATCAGCACGCCTGTCTCCTGACGATTAGGAACGATGTTGGTGTTCAGAACCTGCGTATTCAGTTGAAGCGCCGAACCTCCGACCGTCAGACCGTCCGCAATCCGCGTCGTGCGTGAGTGAAAGAAGAAGTGTAGCTGCACCTGGCCGGTCTCCGAACCCGCGGGATTCGCTACGGCGGTGAAACCAGGCGGTAACAAAGCTTGAACCTCCGCCAATGGAACGCGGACCGGAATCAAGAGCCGAAACGGTCTCAGATTGCGAAACTCAGCACCGGCAATCTGGGGTACGGTTGGCGCCTGTACGCCGGGCATGCTGTCATCATAATCATAGGTCGGGGGCGGTGACCCTGACCCTGTTTGAGCCGATCCTACCGGGGCGTTCCCCGTGATGCCGAAAGCGATCAACGCCAACGAGATGACACCCAGCCTAAAGCCTGTGAAGACCTTACGTGTACGAGCCTTAACCATGACTTTTCCTCCTTGATCGATTGATCTGTGGTATGCCTCCACTCTCCTAAATCGGAAATCGTTGGAAAAACCCGCCAAGGCGTATAGATGATATAAATGGAATGCGCTAAACTTCGCGTTTCCAATGCAGTGGAGGGATATGAATCCGCCTTCGCCAAAGGAGATTACCGAAGTGCTCCTGGACTGGAGCGGGGGCGATCCATCGGCTCTGGAAAAGCTGGTTCCGTTGGTAGAGCAAGAACTCCGGCAGCTGGCCAGGCAATATTTGCGACGCAGACGCCCGGGCCACACGCTCCAGACCACCGCGCTTATAAACGAAGCCTATCTCCGGCTCATCGATTACAAACAGGTACGCTGGCAGGACCGTGTTCATTTCTTCTGCGTCGCCGCAAAGATCATGCGTCGCATCCTGGTCGACCACGCGCGGGCTCACCGTTCCGCCAAGCGAGGAGGCGGCGCCTGGAGGGTCTCCCTTGACGAAGCGGAGCTCGTTACGGACCAACCTGCCGCGGAATTGATCGCCCTGGACGACGCGCTCACGAGCCTCGCCGCTTTCGACGAGCGCAAGAGTAGGATTGTGGAATTCCGGTTCTTCGGCGGAATGAACACCGAGGAAGTCTCCGAGGCGATCGGCATATCCGCCCGCAGTGTCGAGCGCGAGTGGACCATTGCGAAAGCGTGGCTCTATCGGGAATTGAAAGAACAGTGACGAGGGACCAGTGAGGAGTGACTCGTTACTTGTCCCAAGAACTCATGGACCCGGAACGGTGGCAGCGGATAAATGCGGTGCTCGCGGGCGCTCTCGACCGCGACCCCGGGACCCGCGCTGGATTCATTCAGGAAGCGTGCGCCGGCGACGAAGAGTTGCGCAGGGATATCGAGACGTTGCTCGAATCGCATCTGGCGGCGATGAGCTTCATTGAATCACCCGCGATTGAATTGGCGGCGCCAATCCTCGCGGATGATGATGGAACTTTCGAAGTAGGGGCTTCGATTGGTCCGTATGGCGTGAAGAGTCAGATTGGCGCCGGGGGGATGGGAGAGGTTTATCTAGCATGGGACGCCAAACTCGGCCGGAATGTGGCCCTAAAACTCCTGCCCGGCGAGTTCGGCAATTATGCTCCGCGCGTGCATCGGTTTCAGCAGGAAGCGCGGGCGGCCTCTGGTCTGAATCATCCCAACATCATAACGATCCACGATATCGGTCAGGTCGACGGCAGGCATTACATCGCCATGGAGCACGTGGAGGGCGAGACGCTGCGTCAGCACTTGACGGGCGGCAACATGCAGGTCCAGGAATCGATCGACATTGCCGTTCAGGTGGCGAGCGCCTTGGCGGCGGCGCACCAGGCGGGCATCGTGCATCGGGATGTCAAACCCGAGAATATCATGGTCCGGCCGGACGGGTATGTGAAGGTCCTCGACTTCGGACTGGCCAAACTGATCGGGTCGCATCCGATCGATCCCGGCGGAGCGTCTCAGCCAACGGCGACAGTGGGAGACGCCTCATCTCGCCGGTCTACGTTGGAACCGGGATCCGATCCAGGAACACTGATGGGAACGGCGCAGTACATGTCACCGGAACAGGCACAGGCACGTGCTGCCGATCATAGGACGGACATCTTTTCCTTTGGGGTACTGCTCTATGAGATGTTGACCGGTCAGCAGCCCTTCGCCCGAAACTCGAGAGCCGAGACACTAGATGCGATCACTCGCTTTGATCCCGTTTCCCCGACCCAGTTCAACACCCTGATACCGTCCGAACTGGATCAGATTGTCGTTAAGTGTCTGCAGAAGGATTCCGATTTGCGGTATTCGACGGCCGAGGAGTTGCTTGTCGACCTGAAGCGAGTGAAAAGAAATCTCGAGTCGGCAGCGACTCGCGCTGAGGGCGGAATCGATGAGCAACGCACCTCCCGCCGACGCGTGCTTCGAGCCGCAGTTATTGTCGGCCTTCTGGTCGGAGTCGGTGCTGGACTGAAAACCTTCTTTAGCGGTGAAGCGCCCATCGAATCGCTAGCGATCCTCCCGCTGGTCAACGAAAGCTCTGACCCCGACACGCAGTACCTCTCGGATGGCATCACAGAGCGTCTCATCAACGGACTGTCGCAGCTGCCCCGGCTGCGAGTCATCCCGCGCGATTCCGTCTTCGAGCTGACGGGACAAGGGGGCGATGCCCGGTCGGCCGTGAAGAAGCTTGGGGTGCAGGCCGTATTGACAGGCCGGATTGCGCAGCGCGGCGACGAGCTCGTGATCAGTCTTGAGCTGGTCGACGCGCGGAACAACCGGCAGCTTTGGGGAGAGCGATACAACGGGAAGCTCTCGGCGCTTCTGACAAGCCAAGCTGACATATCCGCCGATATTCTGGAGAAGTTACGACTTTCCTTGAGTAGCGAGGAAGCGAAACAGGTCGCCAAGCTCTACACGCAAAACAGCGAAGCGTATCGGCTCTATCTCCAGGGACGTTATATCTTCAACAACGCTGCCCTCACTGGTGGCCGGAGAGCCAAGAGCATTGAGTACTACGAGAAGGCCATCCAGATTGACCCGAATTTTGCGCTGGCCTATTCGGGCCTGGCCGACGCGCACCTCTTCCAAAACCTCTCGAATAGGGTTCCACCCTCGGAGGCCATGCCCAAAGCCAAGGCTGCGGCCCTGAAGGCGCTTGATCTCGATGACAGGCTCGCGGAAGCGCACACCTCGCTCGGCAACATCTTGATGGTCTGGGATTGGGATTTTCCAGGCGCCGAACGGGAGCTGAAACGGGCGCTGGAACTAAACCCCAACAATCCTTGGGCCCATCGGACCTATGCCATCTATCTCGGGTATGTGCTGGGCCGTCCCGAGGAAGCCGTCGAGAGGATGAGAAAGGCAGTGGAACTCGATCCGATTTCGCTCGGTATGAATAATGGTCTCGGCGTCTTATTGTATCTTTTTACCCGCCGGTACGATGAGGCCATCGAGCAGTTCCAGAAGACGCTGGAGTTTTACCCTAACCGGGATGGAGCGCATCACGAGATGGGGAAGGCCTATGCGTTGAAGGGAGCGTACGAGCAGGCCCTTGCCGAATTCAAGAAGTCCAAGAGCGGGGAAGTGCCAGGTTGGGTATATGCTCTGATGGGCAGGGAGGCGGAAGCGCGCAAGGCCATCGCAAAGTTAGAGGAGGATTCGCGACACGGCTACTCCTCACCCCTCAACATCGCCGCGATCTATGCGTGTCTGGGGGATAGGGACCGGGCGTTCAAGTGGCTGGAGAAGGTCTACGAGGAGCGAGGACGATTGCTGCAGGCGCTCAACCTGGATCAGCGATTCGATAAGGTGCGCGACGATCCCCGGTTTGCCGATCTCAGGCGCCGCATGGGCCTAAAGAGAGTGAACCGCGACGAGGGACGGTGAGAGGGAGGCGGGGGAAGGACGTCCTTCTATCGTTCAGCTTCCGGGAGGGCTTCATTGCGGGGGATGCTCCGAGGTCGCCTCAAAATCAAGGGGGACATCGTTCACGTCGATTGGACCGATGAACGTATTCGGCGCGCGCGCCGTTTCGGTCATCTAGCCCGTTTGGAGTTCAAGCTTTAGCTTGATTGTATTTCTCAAAACCAGCACGCTAAAGCGTGAACTCCAAACAAGGCGTGCACAAGAAAAGGGTGACCGGCTATCTCAGCACATCACTGGCTTCGGCTTGCTGGATGAGCCGTTGAGCGTCTTCAGTCAGGAGAAAGCCCTGGACCACCAATCGTTCGGCGGTGGCGCGCACGGCAGCCACGTAGCCATCGTGAGTTCCGTACCGCTCCTGTAAGGAAAGACGCGGATCGCCCGCCGCGAGCCGCTCGGCCTGAGTTCTGGCAAATGGAATGAAGCTGCCGTTACTGCCGCACAACTCATCCTCGGCAAACCCTGCCCGGCGTAAGTTCCAACCCGTGTAAGTCCCGAGAGGGGCCTGAATGACCGGCATGCGAATGCCTGAGATCTCGTTGCCGTCCTCGTTCACCTTGGGGACCAGTTGGAGATAGCTCGGACCTTCCAGAACTCTTGGTGGGTGTTCAGTGATGATCCCCGACAAAGTGCGGACGTTTAACCTGAAGTTCCTCCTCTTTTCGGGGCGATCAGCATAGATAAGTCCAGCATCGTTACCGGGTTGAGGGAGCGTTTGTCGTGTAATATGTAGGCATGTATATGGTCATAT
>JACQTD010000013.1 GCA_016210985.1 Acidobacteriota bacterium | reverse complement strand
GGATACAGGCCGACGATCAGCTTGAGCAGAACGCTCTTGCCGGCCCCGCTGCGACCCAGTATGGCCATGGTTTCACCGTGTTTCACATCCACGTCGATGCCTTCCAGCACGCTTTGTTCTCCGAAAGACTTCCGCAATCCCCGGATCCGGATCACAACCGTTCCGTCGTCGTCGCGCATAGGCGCCTCACTCGAACAGCATCATGATCAACCGGACCAGCACCACGTCGGAGACCACGATCAAGAGCGAGGAGAAAACCACGGAACGGGTGGCCGATCATCCGACGCCTTCGGTGCCCCCGGTTGTCCGCATGCCTTCAAAGCAGCCGATCAGGCCGATGATGAAACCGAAGACCGCCGTCTTAAATGTCGGCGGGAGCAGATCGCTCAATCCCACCCGCTTGAAGCCTTCCTCGATGTACTTGGCGAGGGAGGTCGGCTCCACCATCGTGCTGGCAATCCATCCGGTCAGAATACCGGCGGAATCGGCGATGATCGTCAGCAGCGGAAGGGTCAGCGTACAAGCCAGAACCCTGGTGGCCGCCAACAACTTGTACGGGTCAAACCCCATGACTTCGATGGGGTCGATCTGCTCCGTCACTTTCATCGAGCCCAATTCCGCCCCGATCCCGGCGCCCACACGGCCCGCCACAATCAATGCGCCCACCATGGGACCGACTTCCTTGATAATGGAAAAGACAATCAGAACCGGGAGCACGGACTTGGCGCCGAACCGGGTGAGCGTATCACGGGTATGGAAGGAGAGGACGATTCCGGCGGAGGCGCCCGCAAGCCCCACGAGCGGGAGTGACTTGGACCCGATCTCATCCATCTGGCGCAGCAGTTCCCGGAATTCGTAAGGCGGCCGGATGGCCGCCTTCGCGAGTTTCCAGGTGAATACTCCCAGCTCTCCGACCCACTCGAGAAACGTGGTTACCACCGTGGTGCGCGATCGACGGTGTCTTCCGCTTCGCGGACATACCGGGCCAGCAACGTGTCCAATACCCCTTTGGTCAATTCGATGCCCTCGGCCGCCATCGTCCGAAAGAGGTTCTTGGCGTTGTCGACGCCCATCTTCGACAGGCCTTTGGTGTTGTCGTCCGCCGAGAGTTCCTGATGCTTGTGTTCGTAGGTCTCGCAGAGCTCGGCCTGGCATACGCGGTGCGAGGAGCAGTTTCGGTAGATCTCGGCTAGCATGCCCACCTCCAGACCCCAATCCGCGGGTATCCGGGTGGCGCCGGCGAGGCTGGCCTTCATGGAAAATTCACCCGCCAGCGGATAGCGAAAGCTGTCGAGGTATCGGAGAAATCCGCGGGCGCCCACGATGCGCATGAGCGACCGGAGCAGGGGTGTCACCAGCAGTCGGGTGACCCGCCCATGCATTCGTTCCGTCACCCGGGCATAGAAGCCCTTGCAGAAATCAAAATCGATGTTCGGATTGACCACCGGATAGCAGAGCCGGGCCAACAGCTCGCGCTGGAAGTTGACGATATCGCAGTCGTGCAGCGCGATGACATCCGATTGCTGGCTTGCCAGCACGTATCCGTAAGCCATCCAGCAGGCCCTGCCCTTGCCATCGGCGCCAACGGGAAGTCCGTCCGCCTGCAGCATCTGGAACAGACGCTGGATGTTGGGACCGTCGTTTCAGATCAGGGTGGGGCGTACCGGGAGACCGCTGAAGAAGGACCGCGCATGTTGAAACTGCTCTTCATTAGCGCGCCCGAGGGAGACCACGATCTGACGCAGGTAACGGACCTTCTTCAGTTCTTCCAGGATCCGCGGGAGCGCGACGCCCTCCAGTTCCGAGTAGAGACAAGGGAGCACGAGCGCGATCGGGCGATCCCGTGAATACCGGTTCAACTCAGACTCCAGGCGATCGAGGTTAGTCGGCGCCAGGCGATGCAAGGTAGCAATGACTCCGGTTTGGTAGAAGTCAGCCATGCGGATCCTCCAGGCGTGCGGGGTTCGCCGCGGCAGCGCTTAAGGCGACCGGGATACGAGGGGATGGAGACCGGTTGGGCGGCACTCTCAGGATGAAAGGCATCTCCCCCGGTTGACGCCCCATCCGGCGACGCGATCAATTAATGCGATCCCGTGGCCTCGAGAGAATGCCGCCCCACCCTCCCGGGCTTTCGCCCGTGAGTCCGATAGGAATGGATCAGGATTCGAGTCCTGGGCTCCGAGGATGAGTCCGAAGACCCGGTCGTGCGGGACTCCTAGTCACCGGGCCGACTGATCTCGACCGGCGTCCCCGACGAAGTAAGCCCGCGACTGACGAGAATCCGCACCTCCACGCGCCGATTGCGTATCCGGCCTTCGTGGGTGGTGTTGTCGGCGACCGGACGGATAGTCCCATACCCGAAGGGCATCGTGATCCTCCGGAGCGGGATCAGTTGTTCGTGAGCCAGGTACCGAACCACGGCTTCGGCGCGGGACTGGCTCAACATCTGATTGAATTGTTCATCCCCGTCCGAGGAGGCGAAGCCGGCGACCTCGATCAGGTAACCGTTCCGGAATTTGGCCTGCTCGGCGAGTTCATCCAGTTGTGACTTAGCTTCGGCCGAGAGCACGGCACTTCCGGTCCTGAAATTTACCGTCGTGGCCCTCACCTCCTCGTAATCATCGAGTGCCGAGATTCGTTGGTTGGTCCTGCCGACGCCGGCCATCGCCGCGTCCGCGGTATCCTGGGCGGCTCTGGCGCCGCCCCGGGCCATGTTCGAAACCTCGTTCAGTTCGACGACCTGATCCGAGAGGCGCCGGGTACTCTGCTCAGCCTGGCCGAGTCGGTCTTCGGTCACATGAAGCCGCCGCTCCACCGGCTGTACCCTCATGTCGAGCGATTTCGCGATTTCCAATTCGCGGCTGGTGAACCTGATAAGATCGGCGAACAGGGCTCCAGTCACATCTCCCTTGCCCTCCACCTCGACCTGCAGCCCCCTCAGCAATTCGGCGGATGAATATTTTTTTGCGCTCCGGAAGGGGTTGCCCTTCTTCTCCTCGATCCGGGTCGATGCGGAGAATTTCACCGTCCAGGTACTTCCGGCCTGGTCACTAAGCATGAAGCGGTCGCCGCCTTGTTCGATGATTCGACCTTCCACGCGCGTCTTTTTCCCAGCCGGTGCCATAGCCATAACCCGTTGCTCGGTGCCCTGGGGCTCGGCCATCGGTTGGTTCTTCCCACCGGACGGTTCCCCTAGTTGAGATGTCAGTCCGGCGCCGCCCACAGAACTCAGGCATAGGGTGGCGATGAACGCTGCTGACGTAATTATTTTTCTCATGTTTTGATCTCTCCTCCGCAGAGATGATCGTAGACTGTTCCCCGGTCGGGGGAGTCCCTCCAAGGCCTCCCCCTTCCGGGTCGACCGCCGAGAGGGACGGGGAGTCCCGACTCGTACGGCCGAATGCCTTCGACCTTAGCGGCTGTGCGCGTGGGCATGTGATTGATTCTTCGACAACCACTTCGTTTGTCCATTTAGGCATGAGCGCATGAATCCATCCGACTCATTTAACCGGTCCCCCGCAGGAACGCCCTCGTGGGTGACCTGCTCGGGTAGGGGCAATCCCCGTACCACGCCGGTTCCGTTTCCTTGGTTCCCAAGCTACAAGGATTTACAGCAAGACCCCGGCAGCGGCGGTTTGGCGGAGGGCAACAAACAGGTAAAATCACCCCGATCACCCGGCCAGGCGGCGGAGCGGGATTCGGCCGAGTCAACCTACCGCACGGAAAACCATCACTTGTACGAGGTTACTTCGAGGGACCGGTCTGCAGCTCCTCGCGCCGCCATTTTAGGACTTCGCAGGGTAATAACCTTGACGCGAGCGGACTAGCAGGCCGGGCTGCCGGGGTACACTTACGCGGATCCTTCTGAAGGATGAAGCCTGGAGCGTATGGTTTGAATAATAGCCTAAGAGGTACTGTGATCGAAGTTCCACCGCGACCTTCTGGAATACCTTTGCCAAGTCCGCAGCCCTGTCGGGCAGGAAGGCCGTGCCTCCGGTTTGAGAGGCCAGGGTCTCCATACCTTGTTGGCCTTGTAGGGCGACTTTGTTCAGCGGGGAGGACCCGTCGCTCGGGTTGATTGAGTAGAAGATGCAGTCAGCCTGTTGGAGCGACCGCAATGAATCGGAGAGGCCTGCCCGCATGCTGCTGTTGTCCTGCCCGTCCGAGATGGCGATGAGAACTCGCCGGCCTCCGGAGGTTGCGCCTCCCGCCAGGTCCCGCGCGGCCCACTGGACGGCATCATAGAAGGCCGTGGGCTCTTTCGTCGGTTCCAATGTCAGGATGCCGGCCCCCGCTGCCTGGCGATCGAGTGTGCGCGGCCGAACGATGCGAGGGGCTCGTCCGATCGCGTAGACGGCGACCGTGTCCTTGGGACCAAGTACCGCTTCGAGGAATCGCAGAGCGGCTTGTTGCGCGAAAGGGAATCGATCGCGAAGACTTCCCGAGACGTCGAAGAGCAGCGCGAGTTCGAGGGCATGCATTCCCGGATCGCCCAGGCTGATGATGCGCTGCCGCTGGTCATCCTCCTCGAGCTGGAAATCTTCGATCTTGAGACCGCTGACCGGCTGACCCGAGGCATCGGTCACCGAAACCGGGACCACCACCAGGTCCGAACTCAGTCGGATGGCTTCATCCTGACCCTGCTGGGCCGGGGCTTCCCCCCTACGGGGCGGCGCACCGACGGAAGCATCGAAGGCGAATGTCGGGCGTAGGGCGGCGAGAATAGCGAGACAGGAGATCAATAGAACGATGATCCGTTTCAAATCCTTCCTCCTACTTACCCGAATGCGCACCCATGGTGCGATTCTGCGGTTACCACCGAGCAAGAGGTGTGCCGATCGCCTCGGGCCGTCGACGGCGCATTGAACGAGAAGAACTTAAGCGAGGCGTAAACCGTCACGCCGTTCCGGGTTTGCGTACGGGGTCGGTAGGATTTCTCTGGTACGGCCGTCCCGGGCGCGGTGAAGTTACCCCCCCCTTCAATGAGGCCAGGCCAGAGTTCAATCGCCCTGCGCCATGCAGGGAAGGCTTTCTCGATTTGCGCCGATCAACTCCTCATCCAGGATGTTCCGGACGGCGTGGGAGAGCTGGCGGATCTCATAAGGCTTCTGGATGAAGCCCTTGGCTCCGGCGAGCAGCAGTCCCTGGACCTGATTGTTGGCGCTGTATCCCGATGACAGGAGAACCCGCACATAGCCATTGATCTCCTGAAGCCGCTCAAACGTCTTCTCGCCGTTCATCCCCGGCATGATCATGTCGAGAATCACAAGCGCGATCTCGTCGCCCCGTTCCGAGAATAGCCGCGCGGCTTCCTCACCGTTCGCAGCCGTAAGTACGGTGTAACCGAAGCGTTCCAGCATCTCCTGCGAGAGCTCGCGGATGACCCTTTCGTCGTCCACCACCAGGATCGTCTCGATGCCGCGTGGCAGCGGAGCGTCCTTGACGATCTGTTGTTCGATCTGCTCGGTTTTCTCCGATGCCGGCAGGTAGATTCTGAAACTGGTGCCTTCGCCCAACTCGCTCTTCACGTCGATGTGCCCGCCGTGGTTGTTGACGATGCCATAGACCATCGCCAATCCCATCCCGGTTCCTTTGCCCTTTTCCTTGGTGGTGAAGAAGGGCTCGAAGATGCGTGAACGGGTCGCCGGATCCATCCCGATTCCGCTGTCCGTCACCGAAAGCATCACGTACTTGCCGGGGCGAGTGCCGAGATGGGACCGGGTGTAGGCTTCGTCCAGGGTGATGTTCTCGGTCTCGATCATGAGGAGCCCGCCGTTGGGCATGGCGTCGCGGGCGTTCACCGCGAGATTGAGCAGGCACTGTTCAATCTGGCCGGCATCGCCCTCGAATGGCCACATGCCCTCGGTCTGATAGGACTCGATGCGGATGGCGCGGTCAAACGTGCGGCTGATGAGCGTTCGGACGCGATCGACGACTTCGTTCAGATTCATCACCTCGACTTTGTACTTCCCGCCGCGTGCGAAGCCAAGCAGCTGCTTGGTGAGCTCGGCGGCGCGATCCGCCGACTGCTCGATCGTCATGATCGCGGGGTAAAACGGGTGATCGTCGTCCATCTGCATTTTAAGGAGGGAGGTGTAGCCGGATATCCCCACCAGCACATTGTTGAAGTCGTGCGCAATTCCTCCGGCAAGTGTGCCGACCGCTTCCATCTTTACCGCCTGGATGAGCTGCTGCTCGAGCGACCGCCTTGCCGCCTCGCCCTGCAATCTTTCAATTTCGTCGCCGACCCGCTGGCCGATAATTTGAAGTATTCGTGTTTCGGTCTCGGTGAACTCCTTGGGCGCCCCGTCAAACAGGTTAACCACGCCGGCCACCGATCCATTGCTCCTGAAAATGGGCGCGCCGATGTAGGATTCGGCGCCTTGGGCAATCAGTTCCGAATCTTCCGGGAAGAGCTCGCGCACGAACCGCGGATAGACGCACAGACGGCGTTCGCTGATCACGCGTTCGCACGGGGTGTGCTTGATCGGGTAGCACAGTGTGCCCTCGAGCGCTCCCTCGCGGTAGGCCGCCAGGGCACGCAGGATCCGTCCTTCCTCCTGCAGCTCGCCGATGATGACATTCTTCATACCCAGTAATTCCGCCAGCGTTGAGGCGGCGCGATCAAAGAGTTCCTGGCCCTGGCACCGGGTCGCAATGTCATAGATACGGGACAGGCGCTCTTCCGCCCGCCGCTGCTCGGTCACATCTCGAAGTATGCCGGTGACGCCCAGGACGCGGCCCTGTTCGATCACCGCCCGGCCCGAACTCTGAAGATGCCGCACATCGCCGGTCTTCAACGCGACGCGAAACTCGCCCAGCTTCGTTTCGCCCTGAAGCTGGCGCACAAAGAGCTCCCGGGCGGCGTCATGGTCCTCCGGGTGAACAAAATTGGTCAGGTGCTTTCGAATAAGGTCCTCGGGCTCGAAACCGCCGAGCTGCCTGACCGCGGGATTGACATAAGTGAACCTACCATCCAGATCGAGCGAATAAACGACATCACTGATCGATTCCATCAGGCTCTCGTATTGCTGCTGCGATTGACGGAGCGCTTCTTCGCCGCGCTTCTGCTCGGTGATGTCGGTGAGGGTGCCCTCGTAGAGGCGCACGACGCCGCTCTCGTCGCGCACGACGCGCGCGATGTCTCTCACCCAGAAACAACTGCCGTCGGCTCTCCGCAGTCGGCTCTCGGTCCTGAAGACCTGATGGCGTCTGAGTTCATCAAGGACCTCCTGCCGGTCTCCCGGATTTACGAAGAGTTGCGGTACCGGGACCTGGAGCAATTCATCCACACTCTGGAACCCCAGCATCCGGACCAGGGTGGGATTAGCCGCCAGAATCTTTCCCTCGGGTGTACTCTGATAGATCCCGACCACCGCGTCCTCGAAGATCCCCCGATACTTGGCTTCCGAGGTGGCCAGGCGGTTGTAGAGCTCGGCGTTTTCGATCGCCACCGCGGCGTGATGGGCATAAGTCTGGACTAATTCGACCTGATCGGGCGTCGGCCGCGACGGCTCCCTATGGTAGGTTGCGAACGTGCCCAGGACCTTGCCATCCCGGCCGAACACCGGAACCGACCAGACCGCGCGGAGGCCCACACGCTCGCACATCGCCAGATAGGGTTGCATCAGCGGGCTTTTTCGCATGTCCTCCACGACCATGGTTTCCCGTCGTAGCGCCGCCGTGCCGCAGCTGCCCGCGAGCGGGCCGCCGATGGGAACGCGCTTGATGGATTGGCTCAATTCACCCGGCAACCCGATGGAAGCGGCCGGGACCAGCTCGCTGCCCGAGGGATCAACCAGCAGCAGTGAATTCATGGTCGTCCCACAAGCCTCGGCGGTGACGCGGACAATCTCCTTCAGCATATGATCCAGCGGCCTGGCCGACGCAAGTTCGGCGGCGATGCGCTGGATTCTATGCAGTTCGGCCGACAGGCCGGCCTCGCGCAAGCTGGTCTCGATCTTCGCCCGTTCAAGACACTGCTGCCGCTCGCGGTCGTCCTGCAGTAAGGACAGCATCATGCCCATTCCGATAATCAGCTCGAGCAACGTGCCGGCGAGGCTCACGTAAATGGCGTACCCGGGTATCTCCTCGGCTCGCGAGGAGAGCAGGACAACATTGGTGAATTGAAACTGATCGAGCCCGAACAGGAGGAAGCCAGCGGATATGACCGCGGAGTGGGCCAGGTGCGCTCGATGCCAATACTTGAACACCGCATAACTGCAAAGGGCTAGGGCGGCTCCTGTCAGCAGATGCGGAGAGGCCACAAGCGCCACGAAATGGAACCCGCTGGCCTCGAAGCCGTCGATCAGGCTTCCGCCGATGACTGCCCAGACGGCGAGCAGGAGGAGAATCACATATTCCACCCGGCGTGCTTCCCTTCTTCTTAGAAACCCGAGCGCGCCCAGCACCAGCAACGGGCCTCGTAACCAGTTGCCGATATTTGCAAGACCCGCCAGCACCACACCGAGAGTCGGTGAATCCGATGGATGTTTGAAGTACCAGTACGCGAATGCACCGGCAACGAGGTAGAGGGCGAAACAGGCCCATGCGCAGGTCCAGTGCAGAAAATAACTTCGCGGGTGATGCCAATAAAGCGCTGCGAACAGCAGCGTAAGAAAGATGCAGCCGACGCCCTGGACGATCAGGGATAGTAGAAGCGTGTCTTGGGTTGAAAAGATGGTCTCCACGGGTTATTCCCCCAAGAGGGGCGACGCCCCGGTACCGCTACGATCCCGCCCCGACAGGGCTGCTCCGGTCCGGTTATACATCGCACCACTTCAAAAGCATAGGCGACTCTGACCTGAGGTCACACGCCGATACGATTACTGGAATTAGCACAGTCCTCCGACTCTACTTCGCTACTTTACTTGCTACTAAGATTCCCGAACTCGGTTGGTGCAATCCCCATGCCACGTGGAAACAGGGCCGCGGTCTAGGGCAAGCGAACACGATTTTTCATGTCTATGTACCTCTGATATATAGGAGTTAGTGAGGTTTCGGGCCGGTAGACCCCGACCGAGACCAGGCAATTTCAGGTGTGAAAGGAGAACGCGCGGAGATGAAACCGTTTCAGTGAATACGGGCGCCGATCCCACCCGTCATGGGGCCGGCCCAACCAGGGTGCTTAGCCACCTGCGCCCCTGCCTCGACCGGGTCTCAACCTCCGGAATCCCGGGGATCGAGACGGACGATTTCAACTACAGCGTTGTAATCGGGGATCCCGGCTTCACGATCACGAATGCCATGCTCAATCAGGATATTGCCCTCAGGCCAATGGATCTGCAGGTTTCCCGGATTCATGGCCGCGATTTTGCAGCGGCCACTGAACTGTCCCGCCTTGGAACGGAGGAGAATGGGTTCTCCATCGGCGATTCCAAGTTCCCGGGCGTCCTCGGGGCTGATGAACACATCGTCCCGGCGGGCGCCCGTGAGCGGATCCCGGTCGGCCTGAACCATGCTGTTGAATTGCTTTCCCCGCCGGGTTGAGAGCAGGTAAGTTCCGGGAAGAAGCCCGTGCGTAGGAGGATCCACGGCAGTGAAACGGGCGCGCTGGTTATCGGTTGGGAACCGCCCGCCTTGGCACAATTGGGGTCCGCCCCACTGCAGGGCGTCGCCCTCGACGCGCAGTTTTTCAATGCCCTTGTAAAAAGGGACCGCTTTCGCCATTTCCTCCCGGATGTCCTGGGCGTCCACGAAATGGATACGGCTTCGGAGTTCAGGCCTTGCGCGCTCGGCAGCCATCATCAGGATCCACCACTCCGGCCTCGATTCGCCGATACGCCGCCCCGGAATCTCCGGGCTCAGGAGGATCCTGCGTTCAGTCGTGGTCTCGGTGCCGCCGCCGGATTGCTCATACCGTGTCTGAGCCGGCAGCAGCAACACCTCCTCTCCGGGCTCAACGAACATCTGGGGAGAGAGGACTATGTCCTGGTG
>JACQTD010000123.1 GCA_016210985.1 Acidobacteriota bacterium | reverse complement strand
CTGAAGCGTCCGGTGAAGTGGATGGAGTCGAGGCGCGAGAATTTCCTAGGCACGATCCATGGCCGGGGCCAGATCGCCGACGTGGAGATGGCGGTCAGGAAAGATGGCGGCATCCTCGGCCTCCGCGCCCGGTTTGTCAGCGATCTCGGAGCCTACCATCAACTGCTCACACCCGCGATCCCCACACTGACCGGATTGATGCTCAGCGGACCCTACAAGATTCCGGCGATCGCCTATGAGATCGTAGGCGCGTTCACGAATACGGTGGCGACCGACGCCTACCGGGGAGCGGGAAGGCCCGAGGCTACCTATTTGCTCGAGCGGATGATGGACCGCGCCGCCGCTGAACTGGGGCTCGATCCTGCTGAAGTGAGAAGGAAGAACTTCCCCAAACGCGAGGATTTCCCTTTCTCCACTTCCACCGGCCTAACCTATGACTCCGGTGACTACGATTTGACGCTGACCAAGGCGCTGGCGATCGCCGATTACACCGGTGTTCGAAAGGAGCAGGCCGCCGGCCGCACGCAGGGGCGACTGCTTGGCATTGGTCTGTCGTCCTACGTGGAGATATGCGCTCTCGGGCCTTCGGCAGCCATGCCTGCGGGCGGTTGGGAAAGCGCCACGGTCAGGGTGGATCCGACCGGCAAGGTCTCGGTCCTTACCGGGGCCTCTCCGCACGGACAGGGCCAGGAGACCTCTTTCGCGCAGATCGCAGCCGAGGAGTTGGGTGTCGATCTCGCCGACATCATCGTCGTTCATGGTGACACCGGGATTGTGCAATACGGGATCGGGACCTTCGGAAGCCGCGCGACGGCGGTCGGCGGCACGGCGCTCTTCCATGCCCTCCAAACCATCAAGGAGAAGGCGAAACGATTTGCGGCACACCTGCTCGAGACCGAACCGGAGCGAACCGTTTTCAACCAGGGCGTCTTCACGGTGGAGGGTGATCCCGGACGGAGCGTGACGATTCAACAGGTAGCGCTCGCGGCTTACACGGCCAAGAGTCTGCCCCCGGGGGAGACACCCGGACTGGAGGCCGTTCATTTCTTCGAACCTGCCAACTTCACTTTTCCTTTCGGGACGCATGTGGCGGTCGTCGAGGTTGACCCGGATACCGGCGACATCGAGATTCGAAGGTATGTCGCGATCGATGATTGCGGGAGGGTCATCAATCCCATGCTCGTCGACGGTCAGATCCATGGCGGTATCGTTCAATCCCTGGGTCAAGCGCTGCTCGAAGAGGCCGTCTATACCGAGGATGGGCAGTTGATCACGGGTGAGTTCACTGACTATGCGATTCCACGCGCCCACGACGTGCCCTGGCTCGAGTGCGAGCGTACCGAAACGCCGACACCCGTCAATCCGCTGGGTGTGAAGGGCGTCGGAGAGGCAGGAACGATCGCGGCCACCCCGGCGATTGTGAACGCCGTGGTGGACGCGCTGGCGCACCGGGGCGTGACCCACATCGATATGCCGCTCAAGCCGGAGAAAATCTGGAGGCTGCTCAACCCGGCTTAGAAGGGCGCGGGCCTGCGCTCCACGGTCGTACGGGCCTGCACCGCGAACGAGGACTTCTATGATTCCAAGTTCATTCGACTATGTGGTCGCCGAAAGCGTGGACCACGCAGTCCGGCTGCTCGTGGAGCACGGGGAGGACGCAAAAATTCTCTCCGGTGGACACAGCTTGCTCCCGCTTCTGAAGTTTCGCCTCTCCACGCCTAAGCTGGTCATCGATCTGGGGCGGATCGCGTCGCTTCGCGCGATCGTCGAGGAGCAGAACCGATTGCGCCTTGGGGCGCTGGTCACCCACCACCAGATCGAAGCCTCCGAGGCCGTCCACCGGCGCTGCCCGTTGCTCGCCGAGACGGCAGGCCAGATCGGAGATGTGCAGATCCGAAACCGGGGAACGCTCGCGGGAAGCCTGGCGCATGCGGATCCGGCGGCGGATTGGCCCGCAGCGATCCTGGCTCTGGGCGCCGAGGTGCGGCTGGCCGGTCCGAAGGGCGAGCGATCAGTGGCGGCTCGGGACTTCTTTATCGATATGATGCTGACCGCCATCGCGCCTGGTGAGATCATCACCGAGGTGCGCGTTCCCGCGCTCGCCCCGCTGACGGGATGGGCGTATGTAAAGGTCGCGCAGAAGGCTTCGGGGTTTGCTATCGCCGGCGTTGCCGCGCTCCTGAGTGTCGATCCCTCGGGTCATTGCGCCGCGGCCTCGGTCGGCATCACCGGAGTCGCTTCGCGCGCCTATCGTGCTTCCGCCGTCGCCGCCGCCCTGGAGGGCAAGAAGCTGAACAGCGACGGCATCCAGGCGGCCGCCAAGCACGCGGCGGACGGTATAGAACCGCTCGACGATCTGCACGCGTCGGCGGCCTTCCGTGCCCATCTGGCCCGGGTACTTACGCGGCGCGCCCTCGAATTGGCAGTCAGTCGCGTCGGTCCGGGTGTCAGTTGGCCGGTATAAGCTGAGGGAAAGGCCAGGTTTGAAAATTGAAGGCCAGCATCCGTTCCGTGCCGATCCGGCCGTGGTTTTTTCATTATTGACGGATCCGGTCGTGCTGGCGCGCTGTATCCCCGGTTGCCAGGCCCTCATTCCGGACGGCCCGGACAGTTACCGCACCACCCTTAGCGTCGGCGTGGCCTCGATTAAGGGCACTTACATTGCAAGGGTCAAGTTGGATGACTTCGCTCCGCCCTCGCGTTTCAGGATCACCCTTGACGGGAAGGGCCCGCAGGGATTCGTGCGCGGGGCAGGTTCGATCGAGTTGACGTCCTCAGAAGGGTCGACCGTGGTTCACTATGCCGGGGACGCCCAACTCGGCGGTACGCTGGCAAGCGTGGGTCAGCGGATGTTGCTGGGGGCGGCACGCATGATGCTGGGACAGTTCTTTACGGCCCTGGAGGTGGAAGCGGCCGCGAAGACAGAATCGATGGCGACAGGCCTGGAAACGGCTCCGCCGAAACAGGGAATTTGGCGCAATGCGTTTCGGTCCCTGTACGCCATCCTGCGGCGTCTGTTAGCACGGCCTGGTGCGGGCACCGCCGCCCGGTGAAATGAACAAGCGCCTCCTCATCAGCCTGCCGGTACTGGTACTCGTCACTTTCGTCTCGCTGGGAGCCCAGGGAATTAATGGAAAACTCGTCGGGACCATCATCGATCCTGAAGGAGCGATTATCCCCAACGCCGTGGTCGTCATTCGTGAAGTGGCCACGAATGCTGAACGATCGGTGACGAGCGGCGGGACCGGCGACTATCAGTTCAGCGAAGTGAAACCCGGGCTTTATGTGGTCACGGTCTCCTTTCCAGGTTTCCGGACCCAGGTCATCACCGGCGTCCTTATACAGATCGCGACAACCACCACGCTCAATGTCGATCTGAAACCCGGGATCCAGACGGAAAGCATCAACGTCATCTCAGATCCCGGACAGGTGGAAACACAGTCATCCGCGGTGGGCGGCGTGATTTCCGGGAGGGTCACGCGGGACTTGCCCCTGAACGGCAGGGATTTTGCCCAGTTGACCCGGCTGGTGGCCGGCGCGACCATCGACAGCGAAGGCGGCGCGGCGGCGTTCATCGTGAATGGCCAGCGGGCCAGCGCCAACAACTTTCTCGTGGACGGCACGGACGCCAACAACCCCTTCCTGCAGTTCAACGCCGCCGGCCCGAGCGGCACGAGTTCGGCCATAGCTCCGGTTGAGGCGATCCAGGAATTTAAGGTGGAGACCCAGAATTCTTCAGCGGAATTCGGCCGGTTTTCGGGAGCGGTGGTCAACGTTATCACCCGCTCCGGCACCAATGAATTTCATGGAAGCGTATTCGAGTTCTTCCGGAACAACGTGCTCGACGCCAACAATTACTTTCTGAATGGCTCCGGGATTGACAGACCAGCCCTGCGGAACAACCAGTTCGGTGGCGTCCTCGGAGGCCCCATCCGCCGCGATCGGACCTTCTTCTTCGGGCTATTCGAAGGACTCCGTCAGGCCTTCAGCTCGGTCGCCAATGGCACGGTTCCGTCCCTCGAGGCCCGGCGGCTCGCCGATCCTGCGCTGCGGCTGATCATCTCGCAGATCGTGCTGCCGAACGGTCCCGTGGATCCAAAGAACCCTCTGATCGCCAGGTTTACTTCCTCAGCCCCCTCGGAAGTGACGGAGGATGACTTCACGATACGTGTCGATCAACGTTGGAGCGAACGGGACCAGATGTTCGTCCGGTATAACTACGGCGGGGGAATTCAGAACTTCGCCTCAGCGGCCGGAGGCGTAGCGCCCAACCTGGTGGATCGGGCCCGCATTCGACTCCAGGGGGCGACGATCAATTACACCCACACTTTTTCTCCCAATACCCTGAACGAAGCCCGGGTCGGTTGGCACCGCATTGCGAATCATGGGCAGATTTTTCCGCGGAGCCTCTTCGGAGCCGTCCCTGCGCCCGAACACGACGGCGTCCCGTCTGTCCCGTTGGTGATCGTTTCGGACCTGACGCTGAACAGCAACATTGTCGGCGGGTACGTCGGCCCTTCGGGAAACTTTTTCAACACCCTCCAGTGGATCGATAATTTCACCGCCTTGCGGGGCCGCCATTCGTACAAAGCAGGATTCGATATCCGGCGGGTGCAGCTCAATCGGTTCAACCTCGGCGATAATGGCGGGGAGGGCGGGGTGATCGTCTTCAGTTCCACCGACGCGCTTATTTCGAACACGCCGGCGGCCTTTATCAACCAGGTCGGAAACCGGCACAGGGGATATCGATACAGCAATTTCGATTTCTACGGGCAGAATGACTTTCGGGTAAGAAGCGGCCTCGTGCTCAACTTCGGCATTCGGTATGAACTCAACACGGTGCTGAGCGAAGTCAACGACCTTCTTGCCAATGTGGAGTTGCCGCCGACCGGGGGCTACCGTCTGACCTCGCCCGGGTCCCCCCCGTACGAAGGCGACCACAACAACTTCGCGCCCCGGTTCGGACTTGCCTATACGCCGTTCCGGAATGGACGACTGTCGCTGCGCGGAGGGGTGGGCATCTATTACGACCTGGTGACCCAGGTCGTAGCCAACGTGCTTAGTAATCCGCCGATCACCCTAACGAACACGCTCTTCCTGCCAGGGCCCTATCCGGATTTTCTGGTCGATCTTCCCACCAAGCCAGGGAATCAGCCGCCCTACGGCTCGGCCGGGATGGTGCCGTTGAAGCTGCGGACGCCTTACTCATATCAGTACAACCTGACGGTTCAATACCAACTGACCTCCGACACCATGCTCCAGGTCGGTTACGTGGGAAGCCGCGGGGTCAGGCTGCTCCGGTCCCGGGTGCTCAATTTTATCCTGCCGTTCGGTCCCGTCCCTGGAATCAACACCAGCTTCAGCGACCCGAATTTCGGACTGCTTCAGGTCAATGAGACCTCGGCGCAGTCGAGCTACAACGGATTACAGGTCACGGTTTCGCGCCGCGCGAGCCACGGGCTCACCTTTTTGGCAAATTACACCTATGCGCACAGCATCGACGATTCGTCGACCTTGGGTCTGTTTGGAACCTCCATTATCGGCACCAGGTCGGTATCACCGTACCCATCGAATCCCAATGATCTGCATGGCGAACGGGGTAATTCCAATTTCGACGTGCGTCATGTAGCCAACGTTTCGTACAGCTGGGATATTCCTTTCCTACGGCTCTTCCGTGGGCGCTGGCCGTTATTTACCGACGGCTGGTCGATGAATGGCGTTACTACGCTTCGCGGAGGGCAGCCCTTCACGGTCGCGGTCGGCGCCGACTATGCGCTTCTCGGGGATCCAACTCCGTTCTTCTCACAGCGGCCGAATCTGATTCCGAATCAACCGGTCACGCTGGGATCGCGACAGGGCCCGAACCTCAGACTGAATCCCGGCGCTTTCGATTTTCCCGCCGTGGGAACCTTCGGGAACCTGGGCCGGAACACGATGCGGGGGCCGGATTTCTCCCAATTCGATTTTTCGCTCTTTAAGACGACAAAATTGGCCGAGCGGGCCACGCTCCAACTCCGGGTGGAAGTATTCAACCTTTTCAATCACCCCAATTTCGCGCTCCCGACCGAAACGGCCAACATGGGCGTCGCACGGAACTCGCCCGACAATTTTGGCGTGTCGAACGCCACGGTGAACACCGTGAACGGGCAGGTGGGACCGGTTTTTGCGGCAGGCGGGCCCAGGAATCTCCAGCTGGCGCTCAAAGTATCGTTCTGAGGCGGCCATCGAAGGGCATGCGACGATGAGACTCTTGGAGCACAGGTCGGAGGGACGATCAGTCGGGCGGGTTGTGGTTGCGATTGTTCTTATCCTCCTTCCTTCGCTCGTTCGGGCGCCGCAGGCGCAGGCTCCGATCGAAGTGGCAAGGGAGCGGAGGGTGATCCCTGGGTTCAACGAACCCAATTCGCCGCCGAACGTGACGGTGAGCGAGGGCCTGCGTGCGGCCGTCACCGACCCGGCGGCTTATCGAGGCGGCCGGCTGGACTTGAATCAGGCGGTGTTCCTTCGTTTCTTCGATCGGAATCGCGTGGCGCCGCCGAAGTCGATCGTGGTTTTCCTCCCGGGCCTTGCAGTGGGAGCGAACATGTTTACGGTAGTGGCCCGCGAGATCGTGAGCCTTTCCGTCGGTGAGACCGAAGCCTGGGCGGTCGATTCGCGCAGTAATTTACTCGAGGATACCCGCCCGTTAATCGAAGCGGAGCGTACGGGTATGGTGGCGGCTTCGCTCGACGCCTTGCGGGCGTATCAGGACCATCCCGCCGGGCCTGGTGGGTACATCGCCAACCACCCCTTCGAAGTGAGCGGGTTCATGAGCGAATGGGGGCTCGATGTTTATTTACGCGACGTCAAAGCCATCGTCGAAGAGGCACGGCGCCGTGTGGATCCGGCGACTCCCAGGGTACTCCTCGCGGGCCATGACTTCTACGGCGCGAGCCTCGTCGCGAACTTTGCCGCCTACAACTTCGATGGTGTGGCAGGATATGCGCTGCTGGCCGGGCTGATCCTGCTCGACGGCACACCGGCGCCGAACGCCGCGTTCGGAAGCGCCCCGCGCACGCCGACGGACGAAGGTTACCTGAACACGGGTGCGACGTTCGGCACGCTGCAACTCCCGGGCCTGAACGTACTCAGGAATCCCCAACAACCTGGCGATGAGGCTTTTCTAATCACCTCACGTTTCAATCCCTTCACTCATCAGGTTTCCGAAATTGCGGCGCAACTGGCCGTGGCGGATCCGGAAGGGCGATCGGCGCTACCGGCCGAGTTTGCACCGACGCCACCGGCCACCAATGCTGCCGCGATGGCGCTGATGATCGACGACGAATTCACCGAGGCCGACGATGAGCGATTTTCGGTGGGGTTCCTCCGCGTACCGGCGGGTGGCAAGTTCGGCGATGTTGCGAACAAGATGCCTGACCCTGAAGGCGCCAATCCCAACGGTTACTTCACGCCGAAGAATCTTGGATCGGACGCTGCCGGAAACCCGATCCTTCAAAGGTGGGACGGACTCAAGGATCTGACGCCGATCGGCCTGACTGAGAGAGAGGTTAGCGATCCAGCCAGGGTGGCCAGAGGGTTTCTCGTCGGTGATGGCGTGGCCTCGTTGGAGACCGGCGAAGCCAATTACCTGTCGTGGTATTTCCCCAAGCGGCTATTGCTCGACATGCTGATGGCGCTCAATCTTCGGCCCAGGCTGTCGGCCGCCGTGGAATCGGCGATGAGGGCGCGGGGCGGGAATACGCTCACCGAGACCGAAAACGCGCGCGTGAATATTTCCATCCTCGGGCTTCCGGCCGAACGAGGTATCCTGGTTCGCCACGTTCCCGTGCCGTTTCCGTTCAGCTTCGTCTTTTCCGCCTATGCCTTTAGTCTCAGTGCCCGCCCCACGATCTACTCCAAGCTCCTGCCCGACTATGCGCACCGCGACGTCACCTGGAGCTCGGAACCGCTGGTACCCGGCCTGATCGTCGAGTTCGCACGAACCGGGAAGGTCAATTAGAATCACAGGCATTTCTCGCCGCCCAATGGAAACCAGCATCCTAAGACGAAGAGGCAATTAGTGAGCCTTGGCCAGGACGAAGCCGGATCTCGAGCCAATATCGATCGGCTGCTAGCTGCAGCCGGATGGGCCGCCCAGGACTATCTCGAAGCCAACATCCTCGCTGCGAAGGGCGTCGCAATCCGCGAGTTTCCGCTCCCCGGCCACGGGTTCGCCGACTACTTGCTCTATCTCGACGGCAGGGCAGCCGGCGTGATCGAGGCCAAAAGGGAAGTAATGACGCTTACCGGAGTTGAAATCCCGTCCGAGAAATACAGCGACGGGCTTCCAAATGGTCTTCCGGCATGGACCCGGCCATTATCCTTTGCATATGAATCAACTGCGATAGAAACTCGCTTTACTAATGGACTCGAACCGGAACCACTTTCGCGCCCGGTCTTCGCGTTCCACCGCCCCGACACGCTTCTAGATGAGGAGATATCCACCTCCGGCATCGACAGTCTCTTCAGGGAGCCGGAACCCATCGAATACAACCCGGCCATCCCGATCGAGGCCTTCGACGTCATCGTCACGGACGAAGCCCACCGGTCGATCTACAACCTCTGGCGGCAGGTGCTCGAGTATTTCGACGCCTACCTGATAGGTCTTACGGCCACACCAAATAAACAGACCTTCGGCTTCTTCAATCAGAACCTGGTGTTGGAGTACAACCACTTCGCGCAGAAGATCAACTACCGCACTACCGGGGAGAATCCCGAGAACTTGATAGCCGCCTTCCGCAACAGCTACCATCCCCGCATAGCCATTACCGTGGACATGATTGCGACCGGCACAGACATCCGGCCATTGGAGATCGTGATCTTCATGCGCACGGTCAAGTCGCGGACGTTCTTCGAACAGAGGAAGGGCCGGCGCGCGTGGGTGATCTCTCCTGACGACTTGAAGGGCGTCACGCCGGACGCGAAATCGAAGGATCACTTCTTGATCGTCGATTGCGTCGGGGTATGCGAGCGGAACATGACCGACTCACGGCCGATGGACCAGAAAAAGTCGGTCCCGCTGGACAAGCTGCTTCAGGCCGTGGCGCTCGGCAACACTGAAGCGGGCGCAACTCAGGTTCGAGGACCTGAAGGATCTCGCGGAAGCCCTCGAAGCACCGCCGCGCCTCTGGACCGAGGGACAGCTCTGGCAGGCCTATGCGGCTCTGGACAGGACCAGGGTCAAGGGCGCCAGCGCCCGTCGGATTCTGACCGACCTGGTTTCACTGGTGCGATACGCCATTCACCAGGAGAATGAGCTGGTGCCCTATCCTGAACGAGTCCAGGCAAATTTCACCGCCTGGCTCGAGCAGCGGCAGGAGTCAGGCAAGCCATTCACTGCCGAGCAGGTCAGATGGCTCGAGATGATCCGGGATCACATCGCGGCCAACCTCAGTATCGAAATCGACGATTTCGAATACGCCCCGTTTAATAGAGAAGGCGGCCTCGGGAAGGTGCATCAGGTTTTTGGCATGGAGCTACCGAATGTGGTTGAAGCCCTGAACAGGGATCTGGCGGCCTGACGTCGGTAACCGTTTCTGGTTTTGAACCTCCCGCTGTGACCGTATAATCGTCGCTTGGTGATGCAGATGACCTGTGACGGAGGAGTACCATGAACCTGATGATCGAGAGAGAACTCCGCGAGCAATTGGAGCAATTACCGGCCGACCAGCAGCGCGAGGTGCTGGACTTTGCCCGTGCCTTGGCAGCCAGGAAACGAGGAGCTGCTCGTGGCCAAGTGCTCACCCAGTTCGGCGGTGTGATCAACAAGGAGGATCTCGGACTGATCGCACAAGCGATTGAAGAGGGATGTGAACAAGTGAACTCCGATGAGTGGTAGGTTCCTGCTCGATACAAATTTCGTGATTGCGCTCTTCGCGCAGGAATCAGTCGTCCTGGAGCGAGTGGCTGCCGCCGATGAGGTTTTCGTGCCGGTGGTCGCGCTTGGGGAGCTGTACTATGGTGCCCGGAAATCGACTCGCGCCGAGACGAATATCGCACAGATTGAAAGATTCGCCGCGACGGCTGCCCTGCTCGGCTGCGACGCAACCACCGCACAGCAGTACGGCCGGATTAAGAACGACCTACGGGCCAAAGGCAAGCCGATCCCCGAGAGGTGCATCAAGTTTTCATCGTGGAGTTGGCTAGTGTTCTGCAGGCGATGAACCAGGAGTTGGCAGCGTGAGCGAGCACGGGAACGCCATTCTAACTTTCAATCCTATTGCGCTACCGAAGGATTGGCGGGCAACGACTCTCGGCAAGCTACTAAGCGAGGTTGGTGTTTTCATAGACGGGGACTGGGTCGAGCGTAAGGACCAGGATCCTAACGGCGATGTGAGACTCATTCAACTTGCAGATGTCGGCGAAGGTGAGTATCGAAACAGGTCAAAGAGATACCTGACATCTCTAAGGGCACGCGAACTCTCCTGTACCTTTCTTCAGCAGCACTATTGTACTCATGGAAGCAGATGTGCCCAGAGGCAGGCGGCCAATTGAAAGACTTTGTCGATGGTATGGCACGGACAGATGCAGGACTGATCCAGCTAGTCGTTGCCTTCACTGGGAAGTCGTTCAGCTGGACTTTGTCGAATGAGGTCGGTCGAATCAACTCAAGGATCGACCTGAGGGCTATGGAGGACTTTGTTTCCTTGGAAGAGATCACGCCCATCGTAAGACGGATCGTCACGTCAGATCGATATCGCGGTTTGCCTGAAAATCAACAACGCGCATTGACCTTGTTCTCAGCTCGCAAAGTGTTGACGCCCAGATTTCAGACTTATAGACTTGATTAGTTATGGCACGGGCAAGGGCACAAAATGCGGACAACGACTTCGCCGAGACCCTCAGGCGTGTCAGTAAGGACCACGAGCGGGTCGTGATACGCAAATCCGGCAAACCCGTCGCGGCGGTAATCCCTATCGAGGACCTGCGCCTATTGGAGCAGATCGAGGATGAGATCGACATCGCGGCCGCACGGGAAGCGCTTAAGGAACCCGGCAGCATCTCGCACGAAGAACTCAAGGCCAAGCTCGGCTTGTAGCCCCGGATGGCGTACGCAATCCGGTATAAGGCCGCTGCCGAACGATCCATCGAAAAGCTCCCAAGCCTGGTTCAGAGGCGCATCCTGAAGCACATCGAGTCCTTGGCGGGGAATCCCCGGCCGGAGGGAGTCAAGAAGCTGGCCGGTGAAGCCAATCTTTGGCCTACCCGTGTAGGCGCCTACCGCGTTGTTTACCAGATTTTCGACGACCTTCTCTCGGTGATGGTGATTCGCGTCGGTGATCGTAAAGAAGTTTATCGGCGATAGCCTAATCGATATGCTACCACCATTGCCCACAACTCCACTCCAAGGCGAAGTTGATCGCTTCGCCACCCCTTCGACGAGCGGTCCACGAGATTTTGGTCTCCAATGAGATTTGGTGGGAAGCGCTGCCCCATTCAGGGGAGACGAGATGAAACGAACCAAAACCAAGGCGTGGGACGCTTCGGAGCATCTCCGGAGTGATGGTGAGATGGTGGCCTATCTGGAGGCGGCTCTGGAGGACGGCGACCCCGTGCTGGTAACGGCCGCGCTCGGTGACATCGCCCGCGCCAGAGGGATGACGAAGGTAGCACGCGATGCGGGTTTGGGCCGGGAGAGCCTTTACAAGGCCCTATCCCCCGACGGCAATCCTGAACTCGCCACGGTGCTCCGTGTAGTCCGCGCCCTTGGCCTCCGCCTGCACGTGGTTCCAGCCACGGGGTAAATCTTCAAAGCCCGGCATGCTTTCGGGTAGCGTATCCTTGCAGCGCAAGAGATCTCGCCGGAAGGAGTGTTCTACCTAATCAGGATTGGACTCCCAGGAGCCTTCTCGCTAAGCTCTTTCTTCAATCATGAACCTCGTCCCGGGAGCATTCGATAGCCAAGGTAATCCTGTCGTTAAGATCGCAGTTCGTGATATCCCCAGTCGATCAGCGAAACCCTTTGTCGCCATAATTGACGCCGGATTTACCGGATTCCTTGCCCTTCCGTTTCATGAAGGTATGAATTTGGGAATGAGGGTGACTGCTGTGACGCCAATGCGACTGGCCAATGATGTCGTCGTGAATGTGCCCACTTCCGAAGCTCAGGTGACGATCGGGAATGAACTGGGGAAGGGGATCTGCCTGCTTTTTGAGAATAGTGAGAGCATTCTGGTAGGAATGGATTTCCTCAGGACATTTGAATTTGCTCTCCTAAAGAATGAAGCACCTATTATAACTCGTTCCATGCAGTGCTCCGAGGCCTCTATCGACGGGCTGAAGTAGGTCTCGGCTTGCATGCTGTTCCAGCCACGCGGTGATTCTTGAGACTCCGGTCCGGTTCCAACCACCGTGCCCGGTTCTCTGCACTCGATTTCTCCCCCCGTGCACCATGAACTTGACTGGAGTGACACCGCCGGTATACTTTACCTGGGTATTATCAAATAATACTATATGCGATCTCATAAGTAAGGAGGTCGAGGGTGCGCTCCGCCGGAAGTTCGGTTGGCCAGAAACACGAGTGAATTCCTCGTGCCAATTCATCTGGGATTATGCCGAGCTTGTTACTCCAACCATAGTGGTGACTGCTCTGGAGGATCTGGCCGACAACCGCGTGCTTGAATGTGCTTTGGAAACCCGAGCCCGGGCGGTCGTTACAGGCGATGATGACATCCTGCGACTCAAGCAGTTCCACGGAATCACTCTCATGACGCCAAGGGCTTTCTTGGACTCCGGGCTGTGGCAACGCTGAAGTACCTCCTATGCGCCACCAGGCGGAACGGTCGTGATGAAGAAGACGAACTTTGACGCTTATTCGGAAGCGCAGATGAGGGATCCGACTTTTGCGGAACGCTTCCGGCAACCCGGCAAAGCGTGGGACGTTGCCCTTCAACTGGCGGCTCTTCGCAGGAAAGCGGGGTTGTCACAGAAGGAATTGGCGCGGCAACTCAAGACTACGCAACAACAGATCAGCCGGCTCGAATCACCGGGTTATGAAGGTCATTCCCTCAGCATGTTGAGGCGAGTGGCGCGCGTCCTGAACGCGAAGGTCCGGTTGACCTTCGAACCGGTCTCCGCGGACAGGCGAACCGCAGTCCGGAAAGCGCGCACCCGCTTCGGCACGAAACGCTAGGGCAACCGGCTGGATCTATGATTTGAGGACGGATAAGCACTTCACGCTCAAGACCAACCCGATGAAGCGGGAGGATCTCGACGAATTCGTCGCGCTGTACAACCCGGCGAACCGCCATGAGCGCGAGGCAACGTGGTCGGCCGATAGTCCCGAAGGGCGCTGGAGCGTTTACGAATATGAAGAGCTGATTGCCAGGGACAAGGCGAGACTGGATATCTTCTGGTTGAAGGATGACAGTCTCTCTGAATCGGAGAACCTGCCGCCGCCCGAAGTGATCGCGCAGGAGATTGTTGAGGATTTGGAGGCAGCCCTGGAACAATTTCGGTTGATTGCGTCTGACTTGAGTCGGCCGGAGTCTGAGCGGTGATATTGAATCAAACCTCGCAGGGTATCCCCCTTGAGCCCTCCCTTTCAGCCAGGGTATCCCCCTTGAGCCCTCCCTTACGGTCGGGCTTCCGCCTCGGGCTGGCGATTGAGCTACTGCTAATCACTGGAGCTTCACGAAGGTCTTGAATCAAGGAAAGAGGCGCGGATTCCGTCTTTACCCGGGGACTTATCCGCCAGGCAGCCGGATCAACGCGAACTGAACAGCTCCCCGGGCCCTATTTCAAGCCCGGAGAGATCTTCTTGAGGTGTTCCCGGGTGAACATGGAAGCGGGTAAGTCCCGGTCGTATCTGGCCTCGAGCACGGTGAGCGTGATGAGTTTCTTCCTCCCGATGTTATCGATCTCGGTCCGCGTGGAAGTCCAATGTCCATCCACTTGACGATAGTCGAAATAGCGCTTGACCCGTAATAGTTCGCCCCGCTCGTTGAAGATTTCGGTCTTGAGCGGCCGGCCATCGGAGATCCTGAAGTATTCGACCATCCGGCGCAAATGAGAGTCAACGTCGGGCTTGAGCGTGCCCTCCACGACATATACCTCGTCGCCGTCCAGCTTCGTCGTGCCCTGAGTGTCATAACTGTAGAGATGCTCGGCCACCAAGGATTCCTGGATCGCCAACCCGAAGGATGGATCCTCCTGTGTGGAAGGCACCTCGAAGTACTTGGCGAAGCCGGGCAAATAGGTCACATTCTTCGCGCCGGTTTCGTCTTCGATCGAGAGGAGTGCATTGCCACGTTCGGGTTCGATGATCTGGGACAGACTTGAAGTACGTTCGCCGTCGCGCACGCGGTGCGTTTCAATAATGTATTGTTTTGTGGCGCCATCCGCCTCGGTCACCCGGGCTTCGATTTTCATGAATTGATCTTGGTATGCGCAGAGGGCCGCGGCTCGGCGGATGATCTCCTCCGCGGGAGGCAGCGCCGTTGCGAGTTTCTGCGGAGAATCGCTTGATGGTGAACATGCGGGAGCCACCGTCAGCAGCGCGATGATCACGGCCCTTGTGAACATCGTATGGATTCTCTCCGTGAATGAAGTCATGTTCAGGCGGCACGTTCTAACGCCTGCCCGGGGTCGGAACGGGCTTCACGAGAGGTCAGCAGCACCGGGAGGAGCGTCAGGTCCGCAAGCAGGCAGGCGAGAATCGTCACGCCCGACAAGAGTCCGCCGGTGCGCATCGGCAGAAACGAAGACAGCGCGAAAATCGCAAAGGCCACAGCCAGGGTGGCATTGGCGAAGATCATGGGACGCCCCGTGAGCAACAGGCTTTCCCGGACCGCCGCTTTCCATGTGGGTGAGGATTCCCGGCAGACCTGGTACCGGCGGATGAAGTGCGCGGCATTGTCCACAGCCAGTCCGAGCACGATGGAAGCAACCAGACTGGTATTCAGATTCAGACCGATACCTGCCCAGCCCATGAATCCAAAGAAGAGCACGATCGGAACGAGGTTGGGGAGAAGCGCGATCAAGCCCAGCCGCACGGATTGGAAGAGGGAAGACATCATCACGAAGATCAGGGTCAGGGCCACCGCCAGGCTCTTTGCCTGATCCTTGGCTACGTGATCCGAAGTCCGGTTGAGCAGGACAAAAATGCCGGTCGGATAGAGCCGAAATCCGGAAGGCAGGCGCTCCGCTCCCCATCGCTCGATCCGGTCGAGCGCGCTACGCATTTCGCGGGATCCGAAGAGATGGGAACGGACGATGATCTGGGCTTTGCTTCCGTCGGGACTCAGCACGCGGACCGGAATGTCATCGGAGCCGCCCTGCTGGAGACAGCGGTCCAGCAAGGTATCCATCGCGGCTTGATCGGCAGGTAGACCTCGAGGCGGTTCACCGGGTTGAGAGGAGAATCTGCCGGCGATTTTCATCAGGTCCGCAATCGAAAAGGTGCTGTCCACGCCCTCAATGCTACGGATGTCCGATTGAAGCCGCTCGATCAAGGCGATCGAAGGTGCACGGCGCATGGCGCCTGGCGCGTCGCCTTCGACGATGACCTGAAACGCGGCGGCGCCGCCAAGATGTTCCCGAATCTTATCGGCGCCGATCCGTTCCTCTGAGTTCTCCGGATAGAAATTCATGAGAGCAGAGTCGATTTGCAGCCGCCGGGCACCTGACAGTCCCACCGCCATGGCTAGAATCGTCGAGATCAGGATCGGCCCCCGGCGCTCGGTCGCCCATCCCGCCATCCTTTCCAAGAGCCTACCCACTCTCAGACTTGGGGTAGATATGGCGGTGGGGTCCGCCTTGGGCAGGGGAAGCAGCGCCAGCCATGAAGGCACCATCGTGAGGGCAAGGATGGTGGTGGCCGCGCAACCCACGGCACTGAACAGGCCCATGTCGTGAGACCCAACGATATCCGTGAAGACCAGCGAGCCGAAACCCGCCATGGTCGTGCTGCCCGAGACGAGCACCGCCGGGGCGATGAATTCGAGGGTTACAACCATTAACGCAGTTCGATCAATCTTCCCCGGGTTCCGCGCGGCCGATGCACATGCGATGTAATACTCGTTCAAAACATGGATGACGTAGGAACTACCGATCGCCATGATGACGACCGGGACCATCATGCTGATCACCGTGAAGGGCCGGCCGGAGAAACTCATGGTTCCGAATGTCCAGACCAGGCCGACGGCCACGGCAGCGAGCGGCAGGAGGACGCCCCGTAGGGACTTGAAGGAGAGATAAAACGTGACCAGAATCAAAAGCACGGTGAACGGCGCGAATTTAGCCAGGTCGCGCCGGATGTGCTGGCCGTTGCGGTACTCCATGTAGGGGAGCCCGGCATAATAAACTTTCGCCGGGGCCGCGTACTGTTCGGCGACGCGGCGCAGTTCCCCGAGGACGGCTTCACTCCGATGTTCGGCGGTGAGGTTCAGGAAAATATTGATCGCCGCCATCTTCCGGTCGCGCGCGACCAGGTTGCCCACCAGCAGTTGATCTGAAACCGCCTCATCGCCGATCGTACGCAATCTGGCGGCGTCGGTACGGGGGGGAATCAGGCGTTCGACCCGCACATTCTCACCTTCGGTGCGCGCGGTCCGGATGCTCGTCGGGCTAACGACTTGCTTCACGCCCTTGATGGCGGAGAACCCGTTAGTCAAGTCCCGAAGCTGGCCGATGACCTCAGGGGTGAAAACATCTTCCGCTTCCAGCGCGACGATCATCACCTGATCATCGCCGAAGAGCGCGTTGGTCTCTTGATACCTGCGGGCGTCCGCGTCGTCGCTGACGATCAGTGACCGGGGGGAATGATCCGACGGCAGGCCTTCGGTCATCAGCCGGGCAAGGAACACGGCCGTGATCAGAGTGATCATCGCCAGTATGGTCTTGGGTCTTCCAGCGACAAACCGGTAGAAAATCAACATCGACCTGTCGAGCTCCCGGTAAGTGGGAGTAAAGTTCGGGGGGACATACAGGTGTTTTCACTCTAACATCTTTCGTGAAACAAATACCAGCGTCGCTATGATGACGCCGGTAAACCACAGAGAGCCCTGGACGAGTCCTGCTGATGCCCTCAAGTCCCTGCGGAACTGCGATTTCAGCGCTTCTGTGCCGGAGGTGGCCGATGAGTACACTGGAGCTTTCGAGCCTGGCCTTTCAGGAAGGCGGTTCAATTCCTAGAGAGTATACGTGCGACGGTAAGGATATTTCGCCTCCATTAGCTTGGGATGGCATCCCGGATCTCGCCGTGACGCTCTCCTTAATCTGTGACGACCCCGATGCACCCCGTGGAACCTGGGTGCACTGGGTCTTATTCAATCTTCCGGCGACCGTGACATCGTTGCCCGCGGGTGTGCCGGGAACGCCCCAGGTCAACGGAGGGGGTCAACAGGGAATCAACGATTTTCGAAAGAGCGGTTACGGCGGACCCTGCCCGCCGTCGGGCACACATCGCTACTATTTCAGACTCTACGCGTTGGATGTTGAGTTGAATCTTGGATCTTCGACGTCGAGATCGCAACTGTCAAAGGCGATGGAAGGACATGTGTTGGCTGAGGCGCAATTGATGGGCCGATATGCGCGCTGAGACTATCCGGTGACCTTGAGTTGGCTGCAGCAAAGAAGCCGGGTGAAGCCGGGCCCATGAACTTCGGCCAGGCTCGTAGTTCCGCCTTCAGGCGGGGGGTGCCGCAGCAAAGAAGCCGGGCGGCGGGCCCTTGTGTTCTTGTAGAAGGGCGGCCCATCATAGGCGATTCTTCGAGAGCTCGAGTTTCAAATTTGCACAGAGGCAAAGGCACATGACTGAGTGGTCCCGTTCCATGACTCGGATTACTGCGACACTACGTGCGACGCGCGGAGAGGGCCTGAGTTTCTCGTGGCATGGACGTTCGATCTCCATACTGCTCTCCATCCTCGTCTCGGCTTCGTTGGTGTTGGCGGGCCAGGGTGTCACGGGATCCGTCAATCCGACCGGTGCGCTGACGCCCCTGGAACGCCGCGTATGCTCCCGGCTTAAGAAACAGACGATCCGGTCCGTCACGCAGAAACTGGCTTCGACGGAGATGGAAGGCCGCGGTACGGCTACGGCCGGCGGAGAACGGGCCGCCCGTTACCTGGCGGAACAATTCACCAGGTGGCGATTGAAGCCGCTCGGGGACAACGGATCCTACTTGCAGGCGATCCGGTTCAGGGCCTCCCAAGTCTCCGCGGATACCACGCTTCGAGTGGGTAAAAGGGATCTGAGATATGGGCCGGATTTTGTCCTCGCCCCCCCGCTGCCGGCCGATGGGACCGTGGTGAAGGGCGAGCTGGTATTCGTCGGCTACGGGGTGGTCTCGACAGGCCACGGGCGGGACGACCTTGTCGGGCTCGACCTTAAAGACAAGATCGTTGTACTGATGCGAGGTACGCCCCAGGGTGTAGACGAGGCCGCATGGAAGAAGGTCTCGGGGCGCCAAACGGTTTTCGGGCGTATTCTCGGTCAGGGTCCCGCGGCCCTGATCATCACCAACGCCGGTTTAAGCGAGCAGCCGTATTCGCTGCTGGCGGGTTACATGACGCGGCGAAGTGTTGCCCTCAACTCGTCGCCGGCGCCGCTCTTTAAGGCCCCACCGGTCGTCATCACCAGTGACCGAGGGGCGGAGGATCTCTTCTCCGGGCTGACCACCTCCTATGGAGCATTGAGATCGAAGGCAGAAAACGGGGAGTTTGTCTCCCAACCACTCGCGAAGGCGGCGACGCTCTCCGTCAGGGTCCGTCAAGAAGAGGCCATTGGGAGTAACGTGGCGGCCGTCGTTGAGGGTGGAGACCCCGCGCTCCGGGATCAGGCGGTCGTGTTCAGCGCTCATTACGATGCGTTTGGGAGCGGACCGGATGGAAGGATCTATCCGGGCGCGGCGGACAATGCACTCGGGGTCGGAACCATGCTCTCCATCGCGCAGGCGTTCGCCAAGTCCCGGGTGTGCCCGAGGCGGTCGATCATTTTTCTCGCCGTCACCGGTGAGGAACATGGACTCCTCGGAGCCGAGCACTGGGTCAGTCACCCAACCTGGCCGATGGAGAAGATTTGCGCGGCTATCAACTTCGACGGGGTCGGTACCGAAACCTACGGAATCGTCCGCCGGATTGTCGGTTTCGGCGCTGAGTACTCCGACCTGGGGGAGACCCTTCGATGGGCGGCATCCGCGACCGATAACATCGTCCTGCCCGACCCGCTCCCTGAGGAACAAGCCTTCTACCGGTCCGACCATTATGCGTTCGTCAAGAAAGGGATTCCGGCCCTGATGCTCATGGGAGCGCCGCAGATGGAACGGACGGCGCTCATCTCCCGGGTTAAGAAGTGGCTGGTCACGGACTACCACCAGACGAGCGACATCGTCCGTCCCGAGTGGAACTGGGAAGGCCCGCGCAGACTCGCCGTGGTCGGCCTTCTCATGGGCATGCGGATAGCGGCCGCGGATGCGCTTCCGTCGTGGTGGCCCTCAGCTCCGTTTCGACGGTCTGCCGCCGCCGCTCCAAGGTGAAGGCTGGTCGCTCCCGTGGGATCAGATGTCGTGAGTAGCGGCGTGCATCACTCGAGCGTCCAGCCCGCAGTCGTCCTGGCCTCGTCATCACCCCGGCGGCGGGAATTGCTGTCGCTGGTCCTGCCTGGCTTTCGAGTCGCGCCCAGTCAGGTGATCGAACCTCCTTGTATTGACGGGGCTCTGCCTCATTCGGACCGGCGGCTCACGCAAGGTAGGCTGGGAGGAGACGCAAGTAAAATTCGCCGAGCTTTCGGAAGAGGAGATCCAGTGGTATCTGCGGTCGGGGGAGCCCGCCGACAAAGCCGGCGCCTATGCGATTCAGGGTCTGGGCAGCCTCTTCATCGAGCGCATTGAAGGCGACTATACCAATGTGGTAGGAATGCCACTTCGGCTGCTGTACCGGCTTGCAGGTGAATTGGGGTACGACTTCAAACAGTTTCGATAGATCTCATGGGTGAGCGAAACCATCAGCGGCCGTGGCTGAGCGCACTCGCGCTCCCGGCGACCTGGGGTTTCTACACGGTCGTCGTCTTCGAGATTCTATTCATGATCAGCCCGTTTGGGCTCTATTTCTATTCCGTGTACGCCACGCCCCTTTCCATTCTCAACCAGCACGAGTCCACGGCCTGGCTCACGAGTTTCGTGCTGCCCCACTTCTCCGAAACCCGCGCGACCTGGTTGAACGATACGGTTCATCGATGGGAATGGATTTTCCTTCCCGGGCTCATTCTGTTTGTAGTGGGGTTCGTCCAGATCTATGGCGCCAAGCTGATCACGAAACGTGAAGTCACCGGCGGGCTCTATCGTTATATCCGTCATCCCCAGTACCTGGCGCTCGCCATCATGGGCGTCGCCACTTTTCTCCGCTGGCCTCGTTACCTGGTGCTGCTGGGATTGGTGCTGATGCTGTTCGCCTATTACACGCTCGCACGGCACGAGGAAGAGCGGTGTGAAGAGCGTTTCGGCTCGAAATATCGGGAATACCGATCGCGCACCGGGATGTTCCTTCCGGCCTTCCTCCTGCCGGAGATCCACGGGCCGAGCGTGCGGCCGGCCTGGATGCGTTGGGCCATCAGGATCGTCCTGCTGCTGGTGGCGCTCATCGGGGCCCGAGCCTTGGGAGCCCAGCTTCAGGATTATTCGATCTCCATGTTATCGCGCCAGACGATGCTCGACGGCCTCATCCTGTCGCCTGCCCGCATCCCGAGTGACGAGATGTCCCGCGCGGTCGCGCTTGCCATGAGTGAATCTGAAGTGAGGAGCCGTCTGGCACGCGCGGGATACGGAACTGGAACCCGCCTGCTGGTCTATGTCGTTCCGACTTCATGGAATCTTCCGGATGTGCCCATGGAGGTGACTACGGGCGGTCATCGCGGTCACTACACACCACACGATTTTCCGCCGGGCCGGTTCAAGGTGCTCTTTACCTCGGCCCTTACCCACGATGCCCACGCCGAAGGAGATGACCTGCTCAGGAGAGCCTATGGTCGGGTTCCGATTCTGCTGGTCCGGGAGGATCTGAACGCGAACAAGGTGGAATCGCTGGCGGATCCTCCTGCTCACGTTCGCTGGGGGGATATTCCCACCCCCCTTTTCTAACATGAGGCGTGGCTCCTTAGCGATCACGGCGTGCCTGTTCAGTTGCCTGATGGGAGGCGGGTTTGATCAAGCCAAGCCGGAGGCGAGCCCGCAGGCGCCGTCGCATGCGACACCGGGATCCCCAGAAGTGAGCTACGACCGGCTGTTGAACGGCCTGCTCATCGTCGTGGTCGAGGATCATCGTGAGCCGGTCGTTTACGTCAGGCTCCTCAGCAAGTACGGGGCGGCATTCGATCTCCAGGGGAAGTCCGGCACCGCCTGTTTTATGGCCGAGTCGCTGATGGCTGCCATCGATGATCGATCCAAGCCGTCCAATGCCCGTTGGACCGAAGGTGTGGAGTGCGACCAGGACCATGTGGCGCTCTGGTTGCGGGCCGCGCGACCGGATGCTGTCCAGGCACTTCGCTACCTCGCATCCCGGGTGACGGATCCGGAATTCACCACGACGTCGCTGGCGCGCGCCGGTGCTTCGGAACCAAGCGGTAACCTGGGCGGTGAGACCTTTGAGAGGCTCGATGGCTTTATCCGGATGATGCTCTACCCGCGCCACCCCTACGGCCGTTCGGTGAGGGGCGGCCCGGGCGATCGATCTTCGATCACCACCGCGGATCTTTCACGCCACTTCCGCCAGTTTTTCATTGCCAATCATTCCGTGCTGCTGGTGGCAGGCGATGTGGACCGGGAGTCCATCGTAACGGTCCTGCGGCCGGGGTTTGGACCGATGCGGAAGGGGGAGGTGACACCCTCCAGTTTCGTCTTCAGCGCGCCGACTGGCGGACCCCGAGTGCATTTTGGAGAGGGAGGGGCCGGCATCGTGGGGGTTGCGCTCGGTACCACGATGGTGGAAAAACCTCATCCCGACTTTCTACCCCTCACGCTGTTGGATCGCATAGTCATCAACCGTCTCCAACAGTCGCTCGGCGCGCTCGGTAAGGACGGGATGCCGGCCCCGCGGTTGAAGACCGTGCTCAAAGAGGGCAACATGCCGGGCTACTGGGAGGCGCTCCTCGAAATCCAGGCTTCCGAGGCGCCGAAGGCGCTGGCGATGATGCTGGACACCTGCCGGTCCATGGGTGAGACCGCAGTCCCCTTGCCGGAGATCGAGACCGCGCGGCAAGCGCTGCTCGGGGAGTTCAGCCGGGATCTGGCCACGCTGCCAGGGCTCGTCGGATTCCTGGCGGATATCGAACTCCACCGGCTTGGCAGGGATTGGATCGCCTCCTATCCTTCACGTCTCGCGCAAGTCGGCGCGGACGACCTGTTACGCATTGGACGGGCTTTTTTCAAGCCTGAACACTTTGTCGCCGTCCTCCTCGGTGATGTGCCTCCGCAAGCGGGAGAATTACTCAGGTTGGGCGTTAAACGATGGTCAATAGAGGACAGTCGCTGAGCGGTGCGGATCTCAGGCGGATTCATCGTCGGAGGACGACCCGCGCCGGGGCGCCGTCGCCATCCTCGATTTTGAGCGGCAGGCAGATCATCTCGTAATCGCCGGGTTCGACCTCACGGAGATCCAGGCCTTCGATAATAATCACTCCGTGCCCGAGGAGTTCCAGGTGAACCTCGGGTTTGACGTAATCGTAAGGCTCAACTGAAAGATAATCGATGCCTACAACCTTGATCCCGGACTTCACGAGAAAGACGGCGGCATCCGGGGTGAGATGGACATACTTCTCTACGAACCCCCGGGTTGTCTCCCAGAGATAGGAGTTCCTGGTCTTGAACAGCACGCGATTCACGTCGCCAAGATCGTGTTCTTCAAGGGTTTCGGCGGTGATCCGGTCGCCGCTGGCGATTTCGATCACCCGGGTCCGGCCCATCAGCAATTCGAGTGAGAGTTCGTGGACCTTCAATCCGGTCGCGAAGAAATGGAAGGGCGCATCAACGTGGGTGCCGGTGTGGGATCCAAAACCGAGATAAGACAGATTCTGTCCGTCCCCGCGAGCGAACGACAGCCGGGCATCGATCACGGTCTCCGGGTCACCGGGGTAGATCGGTGTTCTCGGGGACAAGGGAAGGCTGACATCATAGATCTTCATGGCGGGCCGAAAATCTCATTTGCGAGGGTAACGCATACTAATCACCGGGTTTTGCCAGTGTCAAGTCGGCCGACCATGGCCCTCTTCCCCGCCGTCTGAGGCACTTCGTCACGGTTTCTTGACAATTGTCGTCCGCGACTCCTATAGTCGTTTCTTTTATACGGAGATCATCGATTTCAGTCTTGGAAAAGGGAAGTGCGTTTCACGGGACGACCGTGCTGGGTGTCCGTCGCAATGGGCAGGTCGTGATGGCCGCCGACGGCCAGGTGACCTTCCATGAGACGATTCTGAAAGCCCGCGCCCGAAAGGTGCGAAGGCTCTACAATAACCGGATCCTGGCCGGATTCGCCGGCTCGACCTCCGACGCGTTCGCCCTCTTTCAACGGTTCGAGACCAAGTTGGAAGAATACCGCGGAAATCTCAGCCGAGCCGCGGTTGAATTGGGTAAAGAATGGCGAACCGAGAAATACCTCAGAAACCTCGAAGCCCTGCTCGCCGTTGCGGACGAGAAGGTCTCCCTGATCCTATCCGGGACAGGCGACGTGATTGAGCCCGATGACGGTATTGTCGCCATCGGATCCGGTGCGCCGTACGCTCTGGCTGCCTCGCGCGCGCTCCTGCGGCACACCGAGATGGGCGCCCGGGAAATCGTCGAAGCCGCCATGGGCATCACCAGCGAAATCTGCATCTTCACCAACGATCAATTCGGCATTGAAGTGCTGTAGGAAACCCTCATGGTCATATACCTGTCGGGCGAGGTCGAAACCGCGCCCAAACTCGATGAACTCACTCCGCGCCAAATCGTGATGGAGCTCGACAAGTACGTCGTCGGCCAGGCGGCCGCGAAGCGGGCGGTGGCCGTAGCGCTCCGGAATCGAATCCGCCGACAAAAACTCCCGGCCGACATGGCCCAGGAGGTCATGCCGAAAAACATACTGATGATCGGCCCGACCGGGGTCGGCAAGACCGAGATCGCCCGGCGGTTGGCCCGGCTTTCGAATTCTCCGTTTCTGAAGGTCGAGGCGTCAAAGTACACCGAAGTGGGCTACGTTGGCCGCGATGTGGAGTCGATGATCCGGGACCTGGTCGAGATTGCCGTCGACATGGTGCGAGCCGAGAAGACCGAAGAAGTCCAGGAGAAGGCAGAACAGGTCGCCGAGGACCGGGTGCTCGACCTCCTCCTGCCGCTGCCGGGCAGGAAGCCGGCCGGCCGAACCACCCCACCATCGGGTACCGAGGAATTGGAGGATCCCCTGGACGCGGTTCCCGATGACATGCTGCTCACGTCGGGAGATGGAGGCGCGGACCAGACGCAGCGAACCCGGGAGAAGCTCAGGCAGAAACTCCGGGACGGTAAGCTCGATCATCGCATCGTGGAGATCGAAGTTCGCGAACGAAATTTTCCGACGCTCGAAATCATTACCAACCAAGGTGTCGAAGAGATGGACATCAAGATGCAGGAATCGTTCACGAATCTCTTCGGCGGCGGGCGTACGAAAAAGCGGAAGGTGCGGGTCGACGAGGCGCTCGACTACCTGATTCAGGAGGAGGAGCAGCGATTGGTGGACATGGATCAGGTGACGCGCATCGCCATGGAGCGCGTGGAACAGTCAGGCATGATCTTTCTCGATGAGATCGACAAGATTGCCGGCCGCGAATCCGGACACGGTCCCGACGTATCCCGGGAGGGCGTGCAGCGCGATCTGCTGCCGATCATCGAAGGGACGACGGTCAGCACCCGTTATGGCATGGTGCGGACCGACCATATTCTGTTTGTCGCCGCGGGCGCATTCCACGTCTCCAAGCCTTCGGAAATGATTCCGGAGATGCAGGGCCGCTTCCCCATACGGGTCGAACTGGATCCGCTGACCGTCGAGGACTTCAAGCGGATCCTGACGGAGCCAAAGAATTCGCTGATTAAGCAGTATACCGCGCTGCTGGACACCGAAGGGGTCACATTGGAGTTTGATCAGGAGGCGATCGACCTCCTGGCGCAGTTCGCTTTCTCGGTAAACGAGCAGACCGAGAATATCGGCGCCCGCAGACTCCATACGATCCTGGAGAAGGTTCTCGAGGAGATCTCCTTTGAGGCGCCGGACCTCCGGGAGAAGCTTCAGGTCATCGACGGTCACTACGTCAGGTCAAGGCTGGCCGATATTGTTCGAAATCAGGATCTCAGCCGATATATCCTCTGAAGCCGCGAAGATCCAAAACTGAAAACTTGAGATGGAGATCGGCGGTTCTCCTTACCGGTCTTCTATCTCTTGCACTTCAAGGTTGCGGTAAGATCGCGGATCCGATTCCTCCGGCACGCCGCGCACGGTTTCGCACTCACATCGCTGCGGCCTCCCAGCAGGGAGTGACCGTACACCTGGCTTGGACGCGGCCTGATCTGGAGAGCTTGCGCCGGCAGGGCTTTCGAGTGATCCGGTTCGACGTCTATCGGGCAACCAGCCCCGTCGGCAGGGCAGAGCTGGGCGAAGCGGCATTTGACGATCGCGCCCAACGGGTAGGGTCGATCAGCGCCGAGGCGATCGATCGACGGCCGGCACAGGAGCCGGTTTCCTTCCTGGATCGGCCGGAACGCAGTTTCGGCAGGCAGCTCTGGTACGGGGTCCGGATGGTCAGCGAAAGCGGAAAAACCGGGACGCTGTCGAATCTGGTGCAGGTTCTCATGGAGGCCGCCGTTCCCGAACCGCCCGATGCGCTCGAGGTGAGCGATCAAGGGCAGGACAGAGTGCTGCTTCAATGGCTGTCTCCTAGTCGAAACATCGACGGATCGTCGCCTGCGCGTGTGGCCGGTTATGGGGTCTATAGGAGAGATCCTGAAACCGAGCCGAAGTGGACCTCGTTGTCGGGTCCCACTCCGATACCTGGACGCTCCTTCGTGGACCGTACCTTTCAATATGGTCGCAAGTACGAATATACCGTCCGTGCGGTAACCCCGGGGCGCGCGGGCGACGCCGTTGAAAGCGGGGATGCCGTCGCCGTTGAACATCTCGCGAAGGACAGCTTCCCGCCGTCGAGCCCGGAGGGGTTGACCGCCGGCTCCGCCAACCGGGTTGTCAACCTGTTCTGGGCGTCCGGTAGCGAAACTGACCTGGACGGGTATTATGTCTATCGCTCCGTCGCCTCGGAGATGCCCTCTCAGTGGATTCGGCGGAATGAACAACTTCATCCATTGACCACTTTCCGCGACGAACGAACGGTACGAGGGACGGTTTATCGGTACCGGGTGACCGCGGTGGACCGGGCGGGCAACGAGAGTCCCCCTTCTGCCGAGGTCGTGCAGGAGGTCAACTAACGTGCGCATCTGCAGATTTCTACAAGGTCAGCGCGTTTCGTATGGGAGGCTCGAGCAAGATCGCGTAGTGGCTATCCGGGAGGAGACGCCTTTCAACGGCGCGACCCCGACCGGCGAGCCGGTTCCTCTCTCGTCGGTCAGGTTGCTGGCGCCCGCGATCCCTTCCAAAATCGTGGCGGTGGGCCGCAACTACCGCGCCCCCGCTGCCGAGTTGGACCATGACATACCTTCGGAACCACTGCTCTTTATGAAGGCACCCAGCGCGCTGCTCGATCCGGGGGAGGCGATACTCCTCCCGCCGGAGTCGGAACGCGTTGATCACGAGGGCGAACTGGTCGTGGTCATCGGCCGGCGCGCGAGAAGACTACCGCCCGAAGCGAACCCGCTCGACTATGTTTTGGGTTACACCTGCGGGAATGATGTGACGGCGCGCGACCTGCAGAAGCGGGATGGCCAGTTCATGCGCTCGAAGAGCTTCGATACATTTGCTCCAGTGGGTCCCTGGATCGAAACCGCCCTGGATCCGGCTGACGTGGAAGTTCAGACGAAAGTGCGGGGCGAGGTCCGGCAGCTGGGGCGAAGCCGCGAGATGATTTTTCCGGTTCCTCAACTTATCCGGTATATCTCGATGGTCATGACGTTGTTCCCCGGGGACCTTATTTTCACAGGCACACCTGCCGGAGTGAGCCCTCTTCGTCCCGGGGATCGGGTCGAGGTGGAGATTTCCGGCATCGGAGCCCTGGTGAACACGGTCGCCCTGGAACCGCGATGAGGGAGGTCGGGATTGGAGAACGTGCTCCGGACCGGGGCGGTGCTTGAATCCCGAGTACTTGAGTGGTACGTTCTCTCCGGAGGTCAGCCTCATGTTTTGTCCCCGGTGCGGCCGCGAATCGTCGGAAACGCAGCGATTCTGCAAGTCTTGCGGGACCAACCTGCACACGGTCAGCCAGGCGATGAGCGGGCCTGCGGTCCCGCCCGCCCAATCGGCTGAATTGGAGCGGCGGATCCGGGATTTCAACAAGGGTATCAAAACAATTTTTCTCGGAATCGGCCTGGCCGTCTTTTTCGCGTTCGTTTCTCGGTCCCGGGCGCCGATCGGAATCGGTTTGATGGTCTTTGTATTCGGATTGGGCCAGATGATCAGGGCGTTGCTCTCCGCGCACCCGCGATTGGACGTACGGCTGCAGATGCCCGGCCGAGAACCGGCCTCCCAACAGCCGGCAAGAATCCTGGATGCCGAATCGCGGCAGATGGTCACTCCGACGTCCTCCACGCCTGGCAGCGTAACCGAAGATGCGACACTGAGACTCGGGGCGGACGAGTCCTTCCGCCGAAGCGACGGAAACTGACACCGGCCGGCCAACCGTAGATCTGACTCCGGTTCGATTGAAACTCGCATGAGGATTCCGGGTTACCGCGCATCCGTGCTCCGGTAGGCGGCGCTCTTCTCCCGACCGTTCGCGGTCAGCTGATCTTTTCGAAGGAGGCAAGAAGACGATGGTCTATTCGTGTTTTCGAGGTGTAAGAATATCCTATCCCACTAATCTCGCGTGCGTTAGATATTGCTTACTTCTGCTTCTCTGGATATCGGTCTTCACCCAACCACAGTCGAGAGCTGATGATCTGGACTGGGCCGCGGTCGAGGGCCGACTGACCGACCGCAACGGAGATGCGATCCCCGGCGCGGTTGTGAAGGTCCGGCTCGTGGAGACGGGAATCCAACGATCGACTTCGAGCGACGCGCGCGGGTGGTATCGCGTTTCCTCACTCCCGGCCGGGAAGTGCGAAATCGAGATTGAGGCAAGCGGATTCAGGCGGGTTCTTCGAACGGGACAGAACGCGGTGGCGGGGTGGACGCTCCGCCTGGATTGTCGGCTCGAGGTGGCGCCGATTGAGGTGTCGGTAGAGGTCCGCCCCGAGGACGGGTCCGCGCCCGAATCACTGCGTACGGCCGTGGGGCTGAGCTTTGATGAACGGGACGTGCTGAACCTGCCGATCTTGAACCGCGACCCGATGGAGATGGTCTTCCTTCTTTCGAACGTACAATTGGAACCGTTCGAGATCCGTGACCTGGCCGAGCCGGGCACGCGTGATGTGATCAGCCAGCCGCCGCAGGAGGCAGGGCTCTTCACGCTCTCGGGCGGGAGGGCCTACTCGAACAACCTCACCATCGATGGATTCGACAACAATGACGATCGACTGGCACGCGAGCGCATGCGGCTGACGATGGAAGCGGTCGAGGAGGTACAGGTGATCTCCAGTCAGTTCTCGGCGGAGTACGGCCGCGCGTCCGGAGGAAGGGTCAATATCCGAACCCGGGGAGGCCGGATTGACTGGCATGGAAGCGCCACGGCGCGCTTTCAGGACGAAAGTCTGAACGCCAACAGTTTCTTTCGAAACCTGAGAGGGCAGCCACGGAGGTCGTACCAGCGTCGGCAGTATGCCGGCAGCCTTGGGGGAACGGTTCCGGGCATGGGACGTCGGTTATTCTTCTTCAGTGCCGCTGAGCGGCGGGAGGAGCCCGACAGCGATGCCATTTTCGCCTTGATCCCGGCCGATCGCCGCTTGAATCCCGCCTATCCGCTTCGCGAGGCTCCAACCGGCCGGCCGTTCATCCGGGATGGCGTCTCCGTGGGCCTCTTTGAGGACGAGCTGGAAACACCTGGAACGGCGAATGTCTTCACCGGCCGTATCGACGGAGCAACTTCCACCGCGAGCCAATTCATGTTCCGATGGGATGAGATGAGAACCCATCACCTCAGGGCGCGGGATCAGGGCTCGACGCTCGCCTCCGGGATTCTCCAACGCCGCCGCGATTCCACCGCTCAGGCGATTCAGCATGTTTGGACGCTTCGCCCTCGGTGGGTGAATGTCATCCGCTTTCAGCATTCCTTGCTCTCACCCCGGAGCCTTCCTGAGGAAACGAGGCCCGGCGTCATCGTCGGCAGTAGCCGTGGACTCAGTTTTGGTTCCTTGGCCTTTCTCTCGGGCTTCGTGACCGGAGTGAACGGTTTCCCGGAGACCCGGAGCGAGCGGCGATATCAGGGGTCGGGCTCGGTGGATGGACAGCTCGGCCGGCATCGGCTGAAGTTTGGTCTCGAAGTGACCTATCTCGATGTGAGAACGTCTTCGCTCAATCTCTTTCAAGGATTCTACAATTTTCCAAGCTTCGGCGATTTCCGCGACCATGCGCCCTCAAGATTCCGGCAGCGCATCGGCCAGTCGCAGCAGGCGCTGATCAACCGCGTAGCCGGCGCCTTCCTGCAGAATGACTGGCGAGTCCGGCCCGGCCTCACGCTGAGCGGAGGCCTTCGCTATGATCTGGAGTCCTTGCTCAGGCGCGAACGAAACAATTGGGGACCGAGACTGGCAATCGCATGGGACCCGATCGGGACCGGCAACGCGGTCATCCGGGTTGGCGGCGGAATCTTTTATAATCGAATCCTGCTTCGGACATTCGAGGATTACGCGCTCAATTCCCGCATCTTTGAAATTGACCTGGGAGCGGGTTCGGGATCGACCAGCCCGCTCACGGCCCTATCCCGGATTGGGGGATTCCCGAATCTGTTTCCCAATGATCCGGGAGACGCACGGGTGCGCGACCTGCTTCGCCCGGTCGAGGCGCTTCGTTCGCTCAGTCCGAGACTTCGTATACCGTACAGCCTGCAGGCCTCACTGGGCACGGAGCGCCGATGGGGACGCGACGTCAGGATCGAGGCGGGATACGTAGTCCACCGGGCGTTGGGGCTTTGGCGGGATCGCAACTTGAATGCGCCCATTCCACCAACCGGAGGGTTCGTCGAATTTCTGCTCCGCCCGCCCGCCGGAACGCCGGGTGTGATCGTCCTCCCGGACGGCACCACGGCCTTTATCAATGCGGCCAGGGAGATCGTGGATATCGGCATCCCGCTCGTGCGGTTCGATCTCAGCGAAGTTCGGTACCGGGACACCGGCAGCGGAAACCAGCGAACGAGAATCTTCGGCCTCAATGGGCAACCGGGCAGCGCGGAGACGACCGATCCGATTCAGGCCGCCGTCAGGGCTATGCGGAACCTCCGCCCGGACCCTTCGTCAGGCGAGGTTGAACAGATCCAGTCGGACGGACAGTCCAGCTATCATGCGCTGAATATCCTCCTCACCTGGCGATGGAGCCGGGTGGGGTCGCTTCGCGTTTCCTATACGCTTTCGAAATTGATCGATAATGGGGTGCTCAATACCAGCTCGCCCATGGATGAATTTGATTTGCGCCTGGATCGATCGCTTGGGATTACAGACGCGCGCCACCGGCTTGTAATGCACGGGATGTTCCAGACGCCCAGGTGGCTGGGCGGCATCGAACTGGCTCCGGTCATCCAATTCATGTCGGGCCGGCCGTACAACATCACCAGCAACGGGCAGGATCGGAATCTCAACGACACGTTGACCGACCGGCTCCATTTCAACGGCCGGAGCAGCCTCGGGTGGATCCGTCCGGGCGATACGGCGGGATCAACGTCGATGGCCGCGCGCTTCGCGTTTCCCACTATAGGCTCTAACGGTTCACTGGGTAGAAACACGGCGACGGGCCCCGGTATCAAGCGGTTGGACTTGAGGGTCTCGCGCCGGATAGCGTTCGCTAGGATATGGAGGATTCGGGCGTTCATGGATATCTACAACCTGACGAATACGCCCAACTTCATCATGAACGGTTTCTACGGTCCGCTCGACACCCGGGAGGGGGTTTCAGTATTCATGCAGCCTCGCGCGACCCGGCGGCCGCGTAATGTGGAACTTGGACTGCGGGTTGAATTCTAGCCTTGGACTTCCGGGTGGTGGCCGGAGGGAATTCCGGCTTCGAGACGGGGCATGCAAGATGCGCGCTGTTTGCGCTCGTTCCGAGCATGCGTTCCCGGGCGGGGGAAGCGATCAGGCGACGTGGAGGATCTTGCTCGGGCCGACGAGTCCGCGAATGGCGGCCACCTCTTGCATCATCTGTGCATACAGTTCAAGGGTCAGCGACTGTGGGCCGTCGGAAAGCGCCCGCTCGGGATGATTGTGGACTTCGACGATCAGTCCGTCAGCGCCTACCGCAACGCTGGCACGAGCCATGGGCAGCACTTTGTGACGCTTGCCGGTGCCGTGGCTGGGATCGACGATGATGGGCAAGTGGCTCAGCCGCTGAATGGCCGGCACGATGGAGAGATCGAGCGTGTTACGCGTATGCTGGGCGAAGGTTCGCACGCCGCGCTCGCAGAGGATCACGTTGTAATTTCCCTCGGACAGAATATATTCCGCCGCCATCAGCAGTTCCTCGAGCGTGGCCGACATTCCCCGTTTGAGCAGTACCGGCTTACGGGCCTGGCCCGCGAACTTGAGCAGGCTGAAGTTCTGCATGTTTCTCGCGCCGATCTGGATCACATCGCCGTAGCGCTCCACGAGTTCCAGGCTCTCCTGATCGACCGCCTCGGTGACGATCCGGAGACCGAATCGATCCCGTACGTCGGCAAGGATCTTCAGTCCCTCCTCGCCCAGGCCCTGGAAGGCGTACGGCGAAGTCCGAGGCTTGAAAGCGCCTCCTCGAAAGAATCTGGCACCGCCGCGCGCCACCGCTTCGGCGATGGCGAACGTCTGCTCGCGGCTCTCGACCGCACAGGGACCGGCGATGACGGCCAGCTCTTTCCCTCCGATTTCCGCATCGCCGACATGAATCACGCTCTTTTCCAGCTTAACCTCGAGGCTGACGAGTTTATAAGGCTTCGAAATCGGCACCAGTTCCGCGATGCCGGAGAGTCCTTCGAATACACCCGCCTCCACCGGGCCCTGGTTCCCGGTGATGCCGATGGCGGTCCGGGTCGCGCCGGGCATCGGATGCCCTCGGAATCCGACCGACTCGATCCTCCTCACTACCGCGGCCACCTGTTCGGCCGTGGCATTGGCCTCCATGACGATCAGCATAAAACTGAGACCTCCATATCGCTTCCTACATGCACTCCGGAACTTCGATACCCATGATTTCGAGTGCTCGTGCCAGGCCGTTTCCCGCTGTCTTCAGAATCCCGATCAGGAGCGTGCGACGGGCGATATCGGGCTCGGACAGGATCCGATAGTGGTGATAGAAGAGATTGAATCGCTGGGCCAATTGATAAGTGAATTTGGCCAGGATGGCGGGTTCGAGATTGGCCGAGGCCTCCTCGATAGCAAGGTCCAGGCGCGCCCCCAAATAGATGAGCCCCCACAGTTCATCGCCGTCGTCCCCTGTCAGCAGCGAGGCGATCTGTTCGGAGGGAAGGGAAGCCAGCTCGAGCTGCTCGAGTCCGGACGCGGCCAGCTTTTCCAGGACGCTGTTGGCGCGCACGACCGAGTATTGAAGGTAGGGCCCGGTCTCGCCATCGAACGAGAGCGCTTCCTTGAAATCGAATACGATGACGGTGGTCCGTGAGAACTTCAGCAGGAAGTAGCGGAGCGCGGCGACGCCGATCTGGTGGGCGATCAACCGCTGCCTCGCGTCGTCCAGCTCCGGATGACGGGTGGCGACTTCCTCGAAAGCGCAGGCCTCGAGCCGGTCGATCAGATCATCGGCCTTGATCCCGAGGCCCCGGCGACCCGACATCCCGATGCGCTGGCGGCCGGCTTCCTCTTCCGACAATTCAATGCCGAGCTCGGCGATCGCAGCCGGCGTGAGTGCGACCTTCTCATAAGCGATGTGAGCGATGCGCGCGTCGCTCGGGTCATGGGTGAGTTCCACGAGCGCCTGCTTGACGAATTTCTGAAGATATGACTGTTCGGAACCGATGACGCTCAGGTAATAGGCGCCCCCCCCGAATGACGGGGGACTCGGCGATCCGGGCGGGGGCTGTATCGAGCTTGTGATCCAAGTCTGTTGCCCGTCAGGATCCTTGGTGAGCTGCGCGTAGCAGAAATCCTTACCCAATTTCCCAAGCTTCCAAAGGTGATAGGCGATGTCCTTCCCAGTGTAAGTGACAGTTCCGTCCGAGCGTTCGAGGATCTTATCCTGATCATACTCTTCATCGCTGTCTGAGGTCTTGTCCGCCTTTGCGGGCGCGTCGCGTGGCTCAGATTCGGCCCGCATTACCAAGCAGCCCTGGTTCCTACCCTCGGTTTCACGCACCACAAGCCCGTGTTTTTCTTGGAGGAGTTCCTTCGCGCGCTCCCAGAATCGTCCTGATAAGATCTCACTTTCCCGTGGAAGAAGGTCGTAACGGATACCCAGCCGCGCCATCGTCTTTAAATGACAGTCTATGATCCGATTGACTACTACTTCCGCAATACCGGTGATTTCGTTGTCCAGGGGATTCACGAGTCCGGTGACTGACGGTCTATACCTCTCTTCGATTTCCCTTAGAACCGAAACACTCCGTCTAAGTCTTTCCTCCGGGTTCTGGCGAAAATAATCTCCGACGCGGGTGTAAAGATCCCAGCAGTAATAGTCAAACCTCCCCGGGAGATTCTGCACCTCTGTTTTTGACTTCTTTTCGAGCCAGTAGAACCCGAAGACCACATCAGCGACCTGAACGCCGGTATTGTCGATGTAATTGTGTACTTCGACCCGAGCCCCGGAGGCGCGGAGCAGCCGGACGAGCGTGTCGCCCAGAACCGCATTCCGCAGATGTCCCAGATGGGCGGCCTTGTTGGGATTGATACTGGTGTGCTCAACGATCGCCTTCTCATCGGTGGCCGACGGCGTCGCCAAGGGGAGAGGCGTGAGGAGGAAATCGGCCCGGTCGAGAAAGAAATTGAGGTATCCCGGCCCGGCGACCTCGACCTTGGAAATGCCGGGGGGATGGCCCAACACTGTCCGGAGTTGTTCGGCCAGCGCACGCGGATTTTGTTTCTGACCGGTGGATTCCCGCAGCCGTTTTGCGAGCTCAAAACCTACCGGGAAGGCCAGGTCGCCGAAATTCGGGCGGGGTGGAATCTCCACCGCCACATCTTCCAGCTTGAGATCGAAGAGGGTGTGAACCCTGTCGAGAATGAGCGACTTGAGAGTTTGTATGAAGGAGGATGGCATACGGCCTAGGTCTCCTTGCGTGGCTACGCCACGCGCTGGAGTTTCTACATTTTACAAGTGGAAGCCAAGTGAATCACTAACCACCGCAGAGACGG
>JACQTD010000012.1 GCA_016210985.1 Acidobacteriota bacterium | reverse complement strand
GGATGACCTGGTGCTGATGAATGAGATCTGCGTGCCGGTGGGCCGGCCGGTGCGGATTCGCTTGCGATCAAAGGATACGCTCCACAGTTTCTTTCTGCCGAATTTTCGGGTAAAGCAGGACGCGGTTCCAGGCATGACCATACAGCTCGGTTTCGTACCCACCGTGAGGGGGGAGTACGAAATCGCTTGTGCCGAACTTTGCGGCCTGGGTCATTATAGTATGCGAGGCCTTCTTCACGTGGTGACGGAGGCGGAATTCAACAAATGGCTGAGTGAGCAGTCGACGTACTTTTAGCGCTGAGCCTTCATTCTTACTTTGTTCAACCGTCGATGGCGCACCGCCCGAGAGGCGGTGAAGGAGAAGTGACTATGGCCGTGGCTTCGTCTGCCGGAGTTCACCATGAACCGAAGAGTTTCATGCGTCGCTACATTTTCAGCCAGGATCACAAGATCATCGGAATACAGTACTTCCTTACCAGTGCGGTGATGGGCGTGGTGGCCGGATTGCTGGCGATGCTGATCCGGCTGCACCTGGCTTGGCCCGAGGCGAAGTGGCCGTTCCTCGCGAAGTTATTCCCGCTGGGCATGGAAGACGGCCTGATGAAGCCCGAATTCTACCTCTCGCTCGTGACGATGCACGGCACGCTGATGGTCTTTTTCGTGATCTCGCTGGCGCTGATTGGAGGGTTCGGGAATTATCTCATTCCGCTTCAGGTCGGCGCCCGGGACATGGCATTCCCGTTTCTAAACATGCTGTCGTACTGGACGATCGTTCCGGGTTGCCTGATCATGCTGGCCTCATTCTTCGTCGAAGGCGGCGCCGCCGCTTCCGGTTGGACCGCGTATCCGCCATTGAGCGCAGTCGAGCACGCGATTCCGGGGTCGGGGATGGGCCAGACGCTCTGGCTGTTGGGGATGGCGTTGTTCATTGCTTCGTTCACCATGGGCGGCCTGAACTATGTCGCCACCATCCTCAATCTGAGGACCCACGGGTTGTCCATGATGCGCCTACCCTCATTTATCTGGACCATGCTGATCGCGTCGATCGTCGGGTTACTGGCTTTCCCTCCGCTCACGGCGGCGGCGGTCCTGCTGCTTTTCGATCGCCACGGCGGTACCAGCTTTTTCCTGCCAAGCGGTCTCTTTTTCGGGAAGCAGGTTCTGGAGCATGCGGGCGGCACACCCTTGCTCTGGCAGCATCTTTTCTGGTTCCTGGGCCATCCGGAGGTTTACGTTCTGGTCCTTCCCGCACTGGGAATCACGCTGGAGATTCTTCCGACCTTCACCCGCAAACCGATCTTCGGCTACCGGATGACGGTCTATTCGCTTTGTGCCATCGCCATACTGGGCATGATCGTATGGGGGCATCACATGTATGTGAGCGGCATGAGTCCATACGTGGGAGAGTTCTTCGCCATTGGGACCCTGTCGATCACCCTCCCGTCCGCGATCATCGGGTTCAACATGCTGGCTAGCTTGTGGGGCGGCAGCCTGCGGTTTTCAACGCCCATGTTGTTTGCCCTTGGAACCATTTCCTTATTTGGAACCGGGGGGCTGGGAGGAATCTTTCTCGGCAACGCCACTTCCGACATTCAGCTTCATGACACTTATTACGTAGTCGGACACTTTCACTTCATGATCGGCGGAGTAACCCTGTTCGCAATTTTCGGCGGCCTCTATTACTGGTTTCCGAAGATGTTCGGCCGGATGATGAACGAGGGACTCGGCAGGGTTCATTTCTGGCTGTCGCTGGTTTCCTTTTACGGGCTGTTCCTCACGATGCACTTTCTTGGGTTCGGCGGCATGCCCCGCCGCTATTTTGAGTTCAGCAAATTCAATTTTCTTGCGCCGATCCGGGACTTGAACGTCTTGGTCAGCGTCTTCGCATTTGTGATGGGCGCCACGCAGATCATCTTTCTCTGCAATTTCTTCTGGAGCATCTTTCGGGGAGCAAAAGCCGAGCGTAATCCCTGGAAGGCGGCGGCGCTAGAGTGGACCGCGCCGTCGCCACCGCCGCACGGAAACTGGGGCGACCAACTGCCTCAAGTTCATCGGTGGCCTTATGATTACAGTCTGCCCGGAGCGCACGAAGACTACGTTGGGCAAACCGTGACCCCGGGAGAGGCAAAGTTTTCCGCTTGATGCTGATCAGGTTCAACTCGCAGCCAGAATGAGGTGAGCTGAGATGACAGTAGCAACCAAGCAGCGGTCGGTATGGAAGCCGGCCGAATTGGAACGGATCGAGCCTGGTCAGGTCGCCGTCGCGGGAGACGGGGAGATCGCCCGCGAGGGTTCGTTATCCATGAACACGGCCGAACTCGGGCTCTGGATTTTCCTCTCTACGGTGACCATGCTCTTCGCGGGATTCACGAGCGCCTATCTTGTCCGTGAAGCCGGATCCGATTGGCGGCCGATTCCGGTTCCTCCCGTCCTGTGGTTGAACAGTGGACTGCTCCTGCTGAGCAGCTTCGCCATCGAGATGGCGCGTGCGAGGCAGCGGCGGATGGAGGCAGGGAGATACAACGGGTGGCTGGCGGGAACGACTCTGCTCGGAACAGCCTTTCTCGCCGGCCAGCTCCTGGCGTGGCGTCAATTGGCGGCTGAAGGGCTTTATCTTCCAAGTAACTCACACAGTGCGTTCTTCTATGTCTTGACCGGCGTTCATGGTCTGCATCTCTTGGGCGGCATCGGCGCTCTCCTTTACGCGCTGATCGCGATCCGGCGGCCGGCCCCGCCACCGGCCGCGATTCAACACCTGAAGCTCTGTGCCACCTACTGGCATTTTGTCGGTGGCCTTTGGCTGTACCTTCTCCTCGTACTGTTCGTGTTCTGATCGACCACTGCGCGGGCCTGCGGACGAGGCCGCGTGACTTTGAAAAAACCGTTCGCGGCCGGGTTGGCGTCGATGCCGCGTGCCGGATCAGGAGGGACCCTATGGCTGAAGAGCAGTTGCTATTGAGTGGAGATTCGCCGTGGAGCGGCGGCGTATCGCCTTTCGGCGTCAAATGGAACAAATTGATGATGTGGATGTTCATCATCACCGACGCCCTGATCTTCGCCGGGCTGCTGGCCAGTTATGGATTTGCACGGCTGGCAAGCGACCGGTGGCCCGATCCCGCGGAGATTTTCCACCTCTCATTCCTCGCCCTTATGACCTTCATTCTCATCTCCAGCAGCGCGACCATGGCGTCGGCGGTGGGAGCCGCCCGGGAGTGCCACTGGACAGCCGCCACCCGCTTCGTTCTGCTAACTATCCTTGGCGGGCTGGCCTTCCTGGGTTGCCAGGCCTACGAGTGGGCGAGTCTCATAGGCGAAGGCGCCCGGCTCTCCTCCAACCCGTGGGGGGTGGTGCCCTTCGGTTCTTATTTCTTTGTGCTTACCGGCTTTCACGGCACGCATGTGCTCAGCGGAGTCGTTGTCCTGGCCATCACCGCCTTCCGATCTGCCACCGGTCGTTCGTCGGCGGATGGGATTGAGGTCGCCGGGCTCTACTGGCATTTCGTGGACCTGGTATGGGTGTTCATCTTCACGCTCTTTTATCTGATTTGAGGAGGAATCGAGCCGCGTTTTCCGGTACCGGCGCGGATGGCGCCTCGACATGGAGGATTGGCTATGCACAAAACGCATACGGGATTGAATTACCGATTATACTGGTCGACCTGGCTGGTGCTTTTGGCGCTGACGGTGACGATGATCCTGATTGGTTCAGCTCCAATTCCCAGGCTTTACGTGGTATTGCTGCTGGGTCTGGCCATGCTCGCGAAGGCATCGCTAATCAGCGGCTATTTCATGCATCTCCGATTCGAGCGGTCAGTGCTGGTGTGGACGGTTGGCGCGGGCATTCTCCTCACCGGCGCCATTCTCTTTATCATCATTGTCCCGGATGGGCTCCGCATCATGAAGTTGTCCCGACCCTGAGTCCTCCCGATATGATGAGATCCCCTCGATGCTTTGGGTAAGAAAAGCCGCCTTGGCCGCCGCTGCGTTTGTCTTCCTCTCTCTAGAGGTGGTTGCACAATGTCCCATGTGCAAGGCCGCACTTACCCATTCAGTGGAGGGCGGATATTCGGCCGGACCCTTTAACCGGGGCATTCTCTTCCTGCTCTTTATTCCGTTCTTGCTGGTCGGCCTGATCGCCTATCGGTTTTTCGGAGTGGCATGGCAGCGCCGTCGCCGGGGACAAGGGCGCTCGGTCTGACGGCCTCCGACTCTGCGGGAACCACAGTGCGCGCCGGGCGGTGGAATGACAACGTGGAGACCTCGAAGCGGGAAGCCCTCTTGCGGGATTCGACTTCTTCTGTCCCTGGGGAAGTGACCGAACTAGATCATGTCGAGGGGTATCGAAGACTCAACGACGCGCGCCCTATGCTCCCGGTCGCTCCGCATGGCACCCCACGCCGAGTTTCTTCAGGATGTCTTCCATCAGGCACCAGCGGGTAAGCGCGGACTGGAAGAGATTGAGCCCGACAAAAGCGGTGAAGAGCAGCCAGTACTGGCTGACGTAATAGCTGAGCGCGAGGCTCAGCAGGATAAAGGACCCGGCGATCAAACGGAGGTATCGCTCCAACGTCATAATCCACCCCTCCTCCGGTCGAATCGACCCACTATTTGCGCTATCATTTCGCTGGACTTCTCCACTGTCAATCCCTTGACGTCCTGATCGTCAGGCATCTGGGTGAGTGACGGACATGTGCAGGGATCATGATTGGCTCCTACGGTTCGAGAAGAACCCCGCGAGGTGAAGTATGGAATTGGACTGTGAGAAGATCGACCGAACGGTTCTGGCCCTCTTGGTTCTCGGATTGCACGAGAACGGGCGCGCCTGGAAGAGTTTCGATTGGGGAGCCTTGGACCGGCTGCACGAGAAGGGATTCATCTCCAATCCTCGCGGGAAAGCAAAGTCAGTAAGCTTCACTGAAGATGGGCTCCGGGAAGCCAACCGCCTGCTTGAAGAGCTATTTTCAGCCTGATGAGACTGAAGGTCGAGTGAATCCGCCGGTCAGGCTCAAATACTCTGGCAGTACATCCAGGTCAAGCGCTATACTGGAGCCTCAAGAACATGGTGCAAAAGCTTCCTAATCCGCCGCCGGGCTTTGATCAACTGTCCGTACAGGAGAGACTCGAATACCTCGAATCGCTCTGGGACCACATTGCGGCGAAGCCCGAGTCCGTCCCTGTTCCTGATTGGCACCTGCAGTTGATCGAAGAACGTCTCGATCAGAACCGAACCCATCCTCAGGGTGGACGGACCTGGGACGAATTTCGCGACGAACTGCGCGCTAGATTGCGACAGCGCAAGCCTTGCAGGTGAGTCGTCGGCTCCAACTTCGCCAACAGGTTGAGCTCGATATTACCGATGCGGTTGCATGGTATGAAGCGAAGCGAAGAGAAACGTTTCCACAATCAGGTCGCGTGGGCTCGTATGTGCTATCGCGGGACGTGGCCGGCTGCGCAATTCTAATCGCATTCAGGTGACTGATCAGGGATTGTCGTGATTCCGACGGTTTTCCGGCAAGAAGGGTTTCGCTTTTACTTCTTCTCGCGGGAAGAGACTCGGGTGCACGTGCACGCGTACCATGCCGAGGGTGAGGCCAAATTTTGGCTGGAGCCGCAAATCACACTTGCAGAAAATTATGGCTTGAATCCACGCCGCTTGGCGCGCGTCCGCCGTCTCATTGAGGAACATGAGGATGAAATCCGCACTGCATGGAAGGCCCACTTCGGTCGTTGAGGTCACGAACGTCTCAAAGCATGGGTTTTGGCTCTTGTTGGACGAACGTGAGCTGTTTCTCGCATTCCAGCACTTTCCCTGGTTTCGCGATGTTCCGATTGGCCAGTTGTGCAACGTCGAACGCCAGCATCCGCACCATCTTTATTGGCCGGATGTGGACGTAGACCTTGAGGTTGAGTCCATCGATCACCCGGAACGGTTTCCGCTCGTGAGCCGCGCCCGGCCGAAAAAGCGGCTGCAGCCGACGCGCAAGAGTCGCGGCTCCGGCTGATACACGAGTGGTTGGGAGAAGACCTGCCGAAATCGACACCTCGGATCTCATCCCACCCTTTTCGATGCTCGCTGATGTAGAAGCGGACGGGCACGGTCATTCGGGAGAGCAGCAGGCTGGCCACCTCGCCGGTCATGAGCGAGATCGTGAGGCCCTGGAAGATCGGATCGAAAAGGATGACGGCGGAGCCGACGATGACGGCGGCGGCGGTGAGCATCATCGGACGGAAACGCACTGCGCCGGCGTCGATCACCGCCTCCCCGAGCGGCATGCCTTGCTTGAGCCGCAGCTCGATGAAATCGACCAGGATGATCGAATTGCGGACGACGATACCCGCTCCGGCGATGAACCCGATCATGGACGTGGCGGTGAAGAATGCGCCCATGATTCCATGGGCAGGGAGAATCCCTACCAGCGAAAAGGGAATCGCCGCCATAATGACCAGCGGCGTCTTGAAGGACTGAAACCATGCGACCACGAGGATGTAGATGAGGATCAGGACTACGGAGAACGCCAGACCCAGGTCCCGGAAGACTTCGTACGTGATGTGCCATTCCCCATCCCACTTCAGTGCATAGCGCTGGCTGTCGAAGGGCTGATGGGCGGTGAAACGCTGAATCTCATACCCCTCGGGAATGTTCAGTTTGCCGATCGCCTCGTTCATCCGAAGGATGGCATAGACCGAATAATGGAGAACCCGTCGCCCGCTTGGTAATTCATGCCGCGCTGTAGGCTCAATCCCTCGCGCGGGCACATTTCAAGATAAGGGATGATCTCGTTTGTCATAGTCTACGAGATTATAGTGTATGTGCACTTGGGCCACCCAACGGATTCACGTTGAGCCTCGAGCCGCGCCGGATCCTCTTTGAGACCTGGATTTCTGTCGCGAGCGGCTCCTCGGCTGCAACGTAGTGTTATGCCCCGCTTGCAACCAGCATTCGTATGCAACTGCGTCTAGTTCTGATTGTGCGATGTCCCACGGTTCGAAGACCGTGATTACTCCACCAGAGCAAGAGCCCGACGCTGACGACGTGATCTTGGACACAACGAAGAGGGCCATCTTGTCGACGTTGGCTTGGGCATGGCGCACTTCGTTTCGTGTGAGCAGCACCGAACAACCCTCAGAGGTCGTTCCCTTGACTTCGACTCTCAGCTCACGCTCGCCATGGCGGCAAAGGAGATCGAAGGGCTCATTGGCTGAGACGTCACTGACTTGCGGCCATAGGGCTGAATAGTGCCGGACTGCCATGCTCATGGCATAAGCCTCTATCCCCCTTCGATTCTCAAAAGAGCCACCCCACCCTTGACCCGTACTGACGGATCGGGCGCGCACAATCGATTCGACAACTCGGCGATCTGGCTGCCTATCGGTAGCGGAAACGTACACGTAGCTGGAAACGGCCTTTATACCCTTTGGAGCGCTGACCTGCTTTTTCACCTGCAACTGGGGACATGTCCGGAACGCTTGCTCGCTGTCGAAGATGACGTAGCCGTCCGCATCCAGAAGCGCTCCGGGGAAATTCTTGAGCTGGTGGTACCAGTTACCCGTCTTGCGATAGAGTGCATGCCGAACGGTGAGTCCCCATCGAGTCGCAAGCTCTTTGGCTCTCTGGCTATCGGAAGATGACAGGTGGGTTCGCTTTCTTCCAGATAGCTCTAAGTTTGGATCCTTAGCTTCCACCGTCACATTTCCTCTTTGCTGGTCTAACGGCCTGCGACTGAGCGGCTGCGCTTTTCAGCCGTCCGCTCCAGCCGCTTCTTGGGCGGCCGTCGCCGAGGGCAATATGGAAACAACGACGAAAGCCGCGGAATCTGCACTTGCTGATGCCCTCCGGCTCGATGCAAAGGCTCGCGCCGAACTTGCAGCCCAATTGCTTGCAAGCCTTAACGGCCCTGCTGATCCGGACGCCGCCACTGCCTGGGACGAGGAAATCCAGCGACGAGTGGACGCACGTGAAGCCGGCACCGAGAAACTGGAGTCGTGGGAGAGCGTGAAGCGTCGGATTGCGAGCGACATTCTGGGCCGGTGAACCGGACACTCCGCAACCTCAAAGCGGCACGCGAAGAGTCTGCTGCCGCCGTCCGCGGCGTCTGCTGGTACAGCGATTTCCATATCAGGTCGTATCCCGACTTGCGGCCGACGAGATTGTCATCGTCGCGATCGCTCACTTGAAACGACGGCCTGGCTATTGGAGGAAGCGAACATAGCCGTAATCAGGCCGCCCAACGCTGTGCGTCACCCGTGACGGGCGTGCAGCGACCACCAGAGCGCTCATGATCGCGTGAAGGCGCGCCCGTCGGCGGGTACACGAGCTGGTGATGCGACCCCGTGGCACTGCTTGACAGAATATACGAATACTTGTATGTTACACCGTGTCTGACAAACGCCTCGTCTGGGTTGGATCGTCTCGTGCGGAGCTGCGTGCATTTCCTGGACCGGCGCGCCGGATCGCGGGCTTTCAGTTGCGTAGGGTTCAGCAGGGCCTGGAACCCAACGACTGGAAGCCGATGCCAAGCGTCGGCCGGGGCGTTCGGGAGATCAGGATTCAGACGGGGCTCGAACACAGGGTCTTCTACGTTGCCAGCTTCGCAGACGGTGTCTACGTGCTGCACGCGTTCGAGAAGCGAACGAGCAGGACGCCCAAACGCGACTTGGACCTGGCGAGGGCTCGATACCGTGGCCTGCGAGCCAGCAGACGAGGGTGATATGGTGAAAAGAGCACAAGTACCTGCGCGACCCCGGGTGACTGCTTCGACGGGCAACGTCTTTCGGGACCTCGGGTTTTCGGCCGAAGAGTCTGCCCATCTGCTGGTTCGGTCGGATCTCATGATCCAACTCCAGAAGCTCATCGGCTCGCGTCGTCTCACGCAGCTTGAGGTTGCCAAAATTCTGCGTGTCACGCAGCCGCGGGTGAGCGATCTGCTGCGCGGTCGAATCGACCTCTTCAGCACGGATACGCTCGTTGACATGCTCGCCCGTCTCGGCGTTCGCGTTCGATTCGTTCTCAAGCCCTCTCGGGGTGGCCGCGAGGTTGCCTAACGTCCCGCCTCGCCCGCAGGCGGCGCAGCGGACCGGCCGCTGCGACCGGTTGTTCGGCGGCGCACTCAGGCACCCTTATTCTTGTCGTCCCAGACCTTCGGCTCCCAGAGCTCGACCTTGTTTCCGTCTGGGTCCATGATCCACGCAAACTTGCCGTTCTCGTGCGATTCGGGTCCTTGGATGACTTCCACACCCCCCGCACGCAGCTGCTCGAGCAGCTCGCCGAGGTTGTCGACCCGGTAGTTGATCATGAAGGAAGTTTTGCTTGGGCTGAACCACTGGCTGTCTTTCTCCGCGACATGCCACACAGTAAGGCCTCAATCCTCCGCCTTGTCGTCCGGCCATCTGAGGACAGCGCCGCCAAAGTCTTCCAGGGGCATGCCTAAGTGCTCCAGATACCACGCCGCCAGTGCAGCGTTGTCGCCTTTGCTCTTGAAGAAGACGCCGCCAACTCCGGTAATCTTCGCCATCGTTGCCCTCCTACCTATCTAGCCGCCTAACGATCTGCCGTCACCTGCCGCGCCCATCGCCAAGGTGCGGCGATCGTGCTCCACGGTACCACGCAGCCCGCCGGCCGCGAACAGCGGACCGGCGAACGCCGGCGCCCGCGGCCGGCGGGCGTCCGCGAAGCTCATGCAGCTCGCGCCGCCAGGTGCAACGGCCTGTTGGGCGGCACTTGTCTCGTAGTTACAAAGTAGCTACAATGAAGTGCGTCAGCCGATCTGCGCTTCGAGTGGGATGAGCGCAAGAGTGCCGCGAACCTCAAGAAGCACGGCGTGACCTTCGAGGAGGCCAAGACGGTGTTCGCGGATGACCTAAATCGCGAAGCGCGATTCGGCTACAGGCTTCAGGCTACAGGCTTCAGGCTTCGAGATCCCGCTTGCGCGTTTCGACCGGCAAATGCAGGGTCTTCCTGAAGCCTGGAGCCCGTAGCCTGTAGCCCCACACAACACCTGCGTGATCGAGGATCGTGCTCGCCCATTTAGC
>JACQTD010000127.1 GCA_016210985.1 Acidobacteriota bacterium | reverse complement strand
GCATGGAGACGTCCAGGAGTATGACGTCGAAGGGCGACTCATGGCACCGCTCCAATCCCTCCTCCCCGGTATTGGCCAGTGTGATCCGGTAACCTTCGGCGGATAGGAGGCTCCCGATCACGTCGCGCATGATCTCCTCATCGTCGATCACCAGCACGCTTCCCTTCTTCATCGGTTTATTTCCTGAAATCGTGCGGGAGGTGGATGAACGCGCGGAAGGAGGGGATTTTCCCGGGACCGGAGATGGGTTCAGTCACCCGTGGCCACCCTAAGGCCTCCGGCGCGACGCTTGGGGTAGAGCGCGGCCGGGGCCACCGGCAACTTGACGGTGAAACGGCTGCCGCTCCCCAGGTTGCTCTCGACCAGGATTCCCCCGCCGTGCTCTTGCAGAATCCCGTAGGATACCGCCAGTCCGAGACCGGTCCCCTGGCCGACGCCCTTGGTGGTGAAGAACGGATCGTAAATGCGGGTGATGTGCTCCTGCGGGATGCCCACCCCGGTGTCATTGACGACGATCAGCGCGGTTCCGGACCGTTCGGAGGTTGTGATGGTCAGCACGCCGCCACCGGGCATGGCGTCCCTGGCATTGAGCACCAGGTTCATGAAGACCTGTTGGAGCTTGATGGCGTTCCCGCGCACCGGGTACAAGTCTTCGGCAAACTCCTTGACCAGCGTCAATCGGGAACTCCGAAGCTGTGGCTCCAACAACTGCAAGGTATCGTTCAGCACCTGGTGAATGTCCAGGTCCGCGAATTCGGAGCTTCCGGTCCGGGAAAAGTTCAGCAGGTTGCTGACGATATCGGAGGCCCGCTTCGCCTGCGCCTGAATCTTCTCGAGCAACTGCGCACGTGGATCGCGCTGGGGTAATTGTTTTAACAGCATCTGGGTGTAACTTGAAATGCCCGTCAGCGGGGTGTTGACTTCGTGGGCCACTCCGGCCGCAAGCAAGCCGATGGACGACAGTTTCTCCGACTGTTGCAGTTGCTGCTCCAGCCGTATCCGTTGGGTCATATCCTCCAGCACGATTAGCGCCCCTACCTTCTGACCCGCCCGAGTCTCGAATGGAGCAACCGAGACGTTCACCGTCAGTTCCTCGCGGCCCGAACCGCTGATTCTGAACTTGTAGATGCTCCGCTGGTCTGGAACAGCCCAGCCGAACTCTCCGGTCACGTCCCTGAGCGCGCGCACCAGATCGGCGTCGAGAATCTCCTCGATCGAACGATCCAGGGCCCGGGCGCGGGCGACACCGAGCAATTCCTCGAGTGCGCTATTCCAGGTCGTAATCACGCCGTCATAGTCGACCACCAGGATACCGACGTTGATCGACTCGATGATGCTTTCGTTGAATTCCTTGAGATCGGCCAGCTCCTCCGCCCGCTCGGCCTGCTCCCGGTAGAGCAAGCTGTTTTCCAGCGCAACCGCGATGTAAGGCGATAACGCCTTGAGCAGATCGAGGTCTTCAGAACTGAGCAGATCCCCGCCGGCTGCACGGCCAAGCCCGATCACCGCAATCATCCGCTGCCGGATGAAACACGGGACGAAATAATGAATCTCCTCGAGGTGCTCGCCGTGTCGCCAGACGTTGGAGTCCTGATCGTCCACCAGCAAAACCCGATTCCCCGCCGCCGCCGCCCGAATCCACGCGGCCAGGTCATCGGCAAGCTCGGCCGGTTCCGACATCCCATCGACCAGCGCCGAGGTGTAGTGCTCGGGGTTCTTCTCGTCCTCCCTCCAGATGACGATCTGCTCCACCGACAACATTTCGCGCAACCGCTGGCTGATCGAGTTGAGCAGCGGAGCCAGCGCGGTGGTCGCGGAGAGCGTGCGTGAGAATTCGCTCAAGCCCATACGCGAGCTGTACCGCGCCCCGTAAAACAGCCGGTCGATGGCCACCTGGATCCGATTCTTCAACGGCGTGAACAACATCGCCACGACCAGCATCCCCACAATGTTGATCGTGCGCGTGGCCCAGGGCGGAGCCATCTCTCTCACCCGATCAGCGCCGAAGACGAGCAGCAGGGTGTAAGCTCCCACGACCGTGAGCGTCGCCGCGATGTGCGCGAAACTCCTGCGCATGATCACATCGACGTCCATCAGCCGGTATCGCACAATGGAGTATCCGAACGAGAGCGGTATCAGGATCAGCGGACCAACCGCCAGCGCCTCAAGCCAGCCCGGATGCGTGTGCGACACCACCTTGTAAAGTTCATAGAGCGTGAAGGGTGTGATGCTCAGCCCGAGACCCCAGACCACCCACTTCATCTGTTGCCTCAGAATCGGAGATCTTGCGCCCACAAACGTGCGCACCAGCAGCGCTCCACCTAGCAGGAATCCCATGGAGAACTGGGTCAGCTCCGCGGCGTCGAGCAGCCCGCGGAGCCGCAGCGCGTTCGCGCCCGTGGGATGGATGATCGTCGGGATGGCCACCTCGACCAGCATCATCGCGACCGCGGGAACATAAATGAGCGCGCTGATCCACGGCCGCTTCTCGACCACGGCCCGGCGTTCCGGAAACACGGCACAGAAGTGCACGAAGAGCGGTGCCAGGAAGATGAGCGCCAGATTGTCGGCATAGAAGACGGCCCAATCCAGCGAGTCCAGCCGCTGGGTGAAACTGTAAGCGTGAACGATGAAGGCCGTCAGACAGATCAGGTAGAAATGCCGGGTATGCTGGGCTCTGCCCTGTCTCAACAACAGATAGAGGCCGATCAGAAGGTAGACCACCCCGATCAGGGCCATGTACATGCCCAGCCAGAATCGCTGTGACTTCGGCTGGAGTTCGATGAGGTCGGCCGCAGCCCGGGTCGCATCCCCGTAAGCGTTTCGCCGTTCCACCAGGTAGGAGATCGGATTCCCTACACCCACCTTTTCGAGATAGATCTGCACATCGCCGGCCCGGTCGACCTGATCGAACCCATAGCCGCCATCGAGGCTGATTCCCGCCAGCCGGTCCCCATTGCGAATGCCGGCCCGCGAAGCCGGCCCGTCGGGATCCACGCGATCGGCGATAAGCCGGGCGTCCCGCTCGGCCCAGACGACGCCGTCGGTCGCGACAGCGGGCCGCTGCATCTCCCGAAACCGGGCGTGAAAATTGACCCCGCAAAGCAGCACGCCGGCGAAGGTCAGCAGCAACAGGATCGTGCTACGCCATCCCAGGGATCTCAATTCTTCGGCTACGGCGGACATGGCTACATTGGCCCCGACGGGGGATCACGGCGTGTCGCGCCCGTTCCCCGTCCTTCGCGCCCTTCGAAGATCAAAAACGTACCGACACACTGCCCCGCACGGATCGGCCATAACTCGTGATGAGATTCCAACCCTCATGGCCATACCAGGACCCGCGTTGGTCCAACAGGTTCCTGCCATCGACGCTCGCCACCCAGCGCCCGGGAAGCAATCCGGTTGTCGGTAGCTCCTGGGTCATGACGAGACTGAGGCCGGGATCAAACACCTGCAGGCGTCCGTAAAAAGGGTCCACGGCAAAGACCGCAGTCCGGGAGGCGATCCGGTAGTAGGCCGCGTAAGTGGTATTCGAGCGGGCGATTTCGCCCCCCAGTTTGAATGAAACCACATGGAATCGATCGCTGCCGGTCCCGGGCAGGGCGAAATCCCCGGCCGACAGCGTATGTCCCTGACCAAAGGCGTAACCCACCAGGCCCGAAAGGAACCGGTTTAGACGAGCACTGTAAACTACTCTGGCTCCCCGCGTCTGCCCTTGCTCGGTCAGCTCCCGGAAGGAGGTGCGAAAGGCATCGGAGACCTGATCAGGCACGGCCAGCAGACCCACTGCCCTGCCAGATACATCATCGAAAAAGACGGCCGCCGCGATACTGCTCTGGTCGGTGAGTAGTCGCTCAAATCCCAATTGCAGCCGCTGACTCGGCCGCAGTCGGGTTCCCGGAGAAAACGACCGGAAGAGGCCGGGATCGGTGAAATCAACCTGCGCCGCTTCCCCCTGATAGCCCTCGAGTACGCCCCGATTCTCCTCAGCCGGAGCGTAATCGAACTCGAGCGTGGTCCGGTTTGACGGCGAATACCGCAGCCCGATGCGTGGCGAAGAAAAGACCTGGTTCACCGCCCCGGAGAATCGCGTTAAGTCCATGCCGTATAGCACGACCACCGGGCCGGCGACCTGCCATTCGTCCGAGAGCCGAATCGTCGACTGTTGCTCTCTCAGCATGTTACCGGACCTGTCGAAGCCGGTGAATTGCCCCAGCCTGAAAACGATCGTCAGCTGATGCTCGTCAGCGGGGAACGTCGAAGCCACCAGCTCAAACCGCTGGGGCGCCGAGCTGTCCGCCGACCATTGCCCGGCGAGGATCATCTCGAGATTCCTCGAAAGTTGCCTGGCGAGCGCGAAATTCAATCCTGCCCCGGTACGTCCTCCGGCCGGGCTCACCGGTCCGGAGCTTCCACCATGAAACTGTAGTAGACCATGAAGACGCTGGTCGATCGCGTCTCCTTCCTTATCTCCGGCCCGCACGATATTCCCCGGCGACTCGTTCTGAATCCTGAGGATCGGATCCGGTACGCTTCGAACCGCCCATTTGTAATCGTCCCGATCGGCTCGGGTGTCGAGGAGTCTCCCCGTTCGGCGCAGTTCAAACCGAGCGCTCAGGACCATCTCGGGACGCACCTCAACCATCTGCACATCCGAAATGAATCCCTTCGCCTCCGCGCGCAACCGGTAGTTTCCCGGCTGGATATTAGCCGCGAAGAATTCGCCTTTGGCGTTGGTACGCAGCGAGCGAAGCGTCCGCGTCAATGTCGCGGCATCCACCAGTCGCACAATGGCGCCAATGATCGGAGCGCCCTGATCATCCCTGACCGAGCCGGTGACGCCACCACTCAAACGGCCCTTCGACAACGCCACCAGGGGAAACAATCCCAGGATCGAGAGCGCGACGGCAATCAATCGCGTGCCATATCGTTTTTTCATGGATCGCCCTTCCTTGACCACCACTACTGCCACGAGCGGTTTTAAGATGATCAGCACCTCTATTCCAAGCTTATGTAACTGACCGTAAACAGTTCACCCATAATAGCAAAGCTATTGTGTACAAGGTCGGATCGGGGTGTCAAGCTCGTCGCGCCCGATGGAATGCGACCGATGGTGGATTGGTCCTCCGCGTATAATCCTCACCTGGGCTAGCTGGCATCTACGTCCGCCCTCGATTCTCAGGGTGTTGTGTTAGCGCGCTTTTTCGATTCACCCGGAGAATCGCTCCACGTAGGACCATGGCGCGGGCTGGGAACCCTCGCCGGGGAGGCCACATGTGTTGGAAAATCACCGGCTCGACTCGCTTTGCCAAGTAGGGTCGAACACTCGACCGGTTGCGGCAAAACAAGTCAGTGGACTGTCATTCCTTAAGCTGGCCTGGCGCGAACTAACGAGGGCGGTCAGGGCCCGGCGGCGGATGGTTCGACCGATCACCCGCACCACCGACGAGTGAGATCCCCCTGATGCCCGTCGGCGGGAGAAGGTGTGAAAAAATGTTCGAGGCAGGCTGAAGCCCGCCCCACCGCCAACCGCATGATGTTGAAACAACAGGGTGGGGCATGCTTTAGCTTGCCCATTTGAGATGTTGGCCGGCCGGCATTTTTTCACACCTTCGGAGCCACGGGCCCAACCGCCAGCTGCCGTGCGTGGGTAGCCGCGGCCTCAGGCGGGTGAGGCACCATCCACCGCGGTGGATGCAAGCGAGTTCTTGGCGTTCGGTGTAGGTGGGCGGTCGAGCCCGCGGCTTCCGCCAGCGGGCAAGAAGGACTCGTTCCTGGGAGTAGTAGGTGGGCGGTCGAGCCCTCAGCTGCCGGTGGACAGACCAGCACTCACCTGGACGTGGTCACCGGCCGGCCTTCGAGACGCTACTCCCGGGTCGTATAGTGACACTCCGCACAGAAGGAGAGGACGCGTCCGAAGGTGCTGGCCATCACGACCGGGTCCTTCCGTTCAACCTGCTGTTTCAAATAGTCGGTGGTCGAACCCAGGCTCTTTGCGATTTCCGCCAATTCGGGTTTGCCTTCGGCTTTCCCGTAGTCCGTCGCCAGCCTGGTCAGCAATTCGCACTGGCTGACGAGCTCGGCGTAATCGGCGTCAGTGAACCTGGCGCTGTTAATCCCGCTGACCATCTTTTGATCCATCGACAGGTAGACTCTCCCCATCTCCGTCATGATCTCCTTTTTCGACCGGGCCTGCTCCCCCGCGGACGCCGGGGGCGAAATGATGAAAAACGTGAGTACGAGTAGAATGGAGGCCACTTTGAGTTTCGCGGAATGGTCTAGCATGGTACTCCTCCTACGATAGAAAGTGGTGCACGGTCCGGCCGGTCGTGAGAAGGAAAATCTCGTCTAGGATCGGACGGCCAGTTCCAACAATCCAGACGCAACCAGCACTTGTGTTGATGGCGATCGGGATCAAACTAGTGAATCGACGAGGGGCTGTCAAGTACGCGCGGGCTTGATGCGGCTTGACAGGACGGTGGCCGCAGGGCCGCGTCAAAGTCCCACAAGTAACTCAAAGGAATAGCGCATGAAATAGCGCTGACTATTTTCGGACGGGTTTGGTAGTCTGCGTTCATGCATACATAGGGAGACCGCCGCCGCACCGAAAGGCGGTCCAGCGCTTGGGGTGCGGGACCGATGGATCGGCTGGGACCGTGCGCTGCAATGGCGGCGTTTGCATCTGGTGGTCAACAATGTGCGGTTTCTGATCCTGCCGGGCTGGAATAAGCCGAACCTGGCCTCGCGGGTGCTGGCGCTCAATGTGAAACGCTTGAGCCAGGATTGGGAG
>JACQTD010000116.1 GCA_016210985.1 Acidobacteriota bacterium | reverse complement strand
CTCTTCAACCTTGGGATGAGCTGACGCAATTCTAGGTGGAAGGCGACAACCACCAGCTTTGTCGATGGGGAAGGGGAATGACGTAGTTTTAGGAGGAAAGCGGCAGACAGGAAGTCGGCAGGGGAATCCGTCTGCCGGAAAGGGGTTGAGGCTTTTTTAAGTGATTGCGACAGGGGAAGGGTGTAGAGGGAAATGATGCCGTCGTCATTGATCTGAAGAAGGCCTCTTGCGGGTGGGCGGGGGACTTTTACTCCGAAGCGAGTGCGTTCCGCCGTGCGCCCTAATAAAAGCCCGCCACCCGGGATGCGGGCGGCGGGCGATGGAGATCCGCATGAGCGTACTTTGGAAAGGCCTGTTTTGTTGATTACTGCTGCTTCAACGCCGCGAGGACGCGCTCGGGCGTGAACGGTTTACGTCTGATCCGGACACCAGTGGCGTCGAAGATGGCGTTGCCAATGGCAGCTGTGGGCGGAGTGGTACCCGGTTCGCCAGCACCCTCAGGTGGTAGGTCTGGTCGGTTGATGAGCTGGACCTCCACCGTTGGAATCTCTGAGAACTTGAGGATGGGATGAGAGACCCAATCCACGCTCGTAACGTTTGACTTATCGAACTGGACTTCTTCCATGAGCGCCCTGCTGATTCCTTGGAGCGTCGCCTGCTCGACCTGGTTCAGTAGCCCGTCCGGGTTGACAATGATCCCCGTCTCAAAGGCGACAACCACGCGCTTGACCCGCACCTTGCCTGTCTCGCGGTCCACTTCCACCTCGACGACTGTGGCTACCGATGCCCCCGACTGCAGCTGGATTGCGAGGCCGCGGCCCGTTGCGAATCTGGCAGTACTGTCGGCATCGGGCTTCGGCGATGGTCGGGTCTGCCAACCAGCCTTCGCTGCAGCCGCGTTCACTACGGCGATGAGCCGGGAGTTGGTCAAGTGTCGCAGCCGGAACTCCACAGGATCGATGCGCGCGGCAGCCGCCAACTCATCCATAAAGGATTCGTAAGCGAAATTGTTAGCAAACGAACTGGGCGAACGCATGTAAATTGCTCGGAGCAACGGCTTTACAGTGTGCCCGGCTCCTCGAACGTTCGGGAAGACGTAGTGACCCGATCCAGGAGCGCTGGCGCTTAAAGTGACCTTGGGTCCAGGGTCTTTGCCGATCAATCGCATAGCTAACAAACCGCCACCACGGCCCGTGTCGTGGGTGGAGCTTGTCCAGGCTTCGACGTCCCAGGCAACGATCTTGCCTTCTGCATTCAACCCAGCACGAAAGTCGTTCACTCCGAGTGGTTGATGGGGTGCCCAAGCGTGTTCCTCCGCACGAGTCCACTGGACGCGTACGGGCTTTCCGACCGCCTGCGACAGGAGCGCGGCGTCAGCAGCCGCATCGGCAGCGGCCAACCGACCATAGGAACCGGATTCCTCGACCCAGATGACCCGCACGCTCTCGGTTGGGAGTTCGAGCAGGAAGGCGATGTCCTTCTGAGTGTACCGCGGCCACTGCGTGCCCGACCAAATCGTGGCCTTATCCGTTTGGACGTCGGCGACGGCACACGACGGCCCGAGCATAGTGTGGGCACTCCACGGGCATTCATACGTCGCCTTGAGGATCTTGGAGGCACTCCCCATGGCGGCGTCGACATCCCCTTGAACTCGTGTTGGGTTTGGATTAGCAATCCTTGTCTCGGGCGGTTGGCTGCGAACATCATTGAATACGTTTTCGTGACCCGGCAGACCGGCCCAGTCCGACCAAGTGACCTTCAGCTTCTCCTGAGCCTGGATGGCTTGTTCTTCCCGCTCACACACTACACCCACGAAGTTGCCCTTGACCACCAACTTCACGAACCCGGGGAGATTTTTAACCGAGCTCTCGTCCACACTGACCAAAGTTGAGCCCAGGCCTGCGGGCCTGACGAGTCGGCCGTGTAACATGCCAGGAAGGCGCACGTTTTGGCAGAAGGTTGCATTGATAAGCCTGTCCAGCACGTCGAATCGCGGAATGGATTTGCCGACGTAGTTGTACTGACTCGGGGTCTTCAGGCTCACCCCGGCAGGGATCTTCAAGAGCGGACCGCTAAGGGTTATCCGGTCCACCTCCAGCTTGATGCTAAAGCGCCCGTCTCCTATCAGTTCGCCGTACGAGACTTTCTTGGATGGATCGCTCTTCACGCTCACGACCCCATTGCTCACGGTGAGCAAACCAACGGGTACTCCAAAACGCTCTGCGGCAAGCTCCAGAAGCTTCTGCCGCGCTGTGGCAGCCGACACGATGAGGGGTTGACCGCCTACTCGAACACCGTCGCTGCCGGTCGTCTTGCCTCCATCCGGCGTCAAATCTGTGTCGCCTCCAATGACAGTTATGCGCTCGATTGCAACATCCAGCTCGTCGGCGACGAACTGCGAGAAGGAAGTAAACAGGCCGGTTCCCATATCTATCCGGCCCGTGAAGACGGTCACACTGCCGTTTGTAGCAATGGCCAGGTAGGAGTCAACCTGGTCGATCGGGATGTCGGTCAATAGCGACACTCCCGAACTGACGCCGGCGCCACATTCCATTTCGGCGCTCGCCCCGGCGGTTTTGGCAATGCCGCCACTCATGCTGAAGCTAACGATGAGCAACCCGGTGCCTTTAAGGAAGTCTCGCCGAGAAAAACCTGAGACTGAACTGTAGGGGTCAGGAGTCGGGTCGTCGAGCCGATCCCCCAAATCTATTCGAGTCTTGATATTGGTGCTCATGCTGCCACCTCCTGTTGATACTGCTGGACTGCCTTGAGAACCCGGATATGTGTGGCACACCGGCACAGATTCGCGTCCAGGGCCTCAATAATTTGAGCCTGGGTCGCCTTGGGGTTTTGATCCAGAAACGCTTTCGCGGTTATCATCATCCCATTCATGCAGTAGCCACATCCTGCCGCCTGCTGGTCGATGAATGCCTTCTGGATCGGGTGCGGGTTCACCGCCGTCCCCAATCCTTCAAGCGTGGTGATCTGGAATCCTTCTACGGTCGCTACGGGCGTGATACAGGAGCGTATCGCTTCGCCTTCGATGATCACCGTACAGGCTCCACACTGGCCTAAACCACACCCGAACCGTGGCCCGTTCAGGGTCAAGTCATTGCGCAAGATGTAGAGAAGTGGGGCCGTCGGATCCACGTCAAGTATGTGCGTGCGGCCGTTGACTTTAAGATTGATTACACTCATACTCTCTCTCCTTTTCTAGACTTGGACGAGGCGCCGTAGTCAGTGAGCCCTCGTGGAAGTTTGAAGATGCAAATCAGGTGTCACTCGCTGGAGACACCCTTTCCCGCCGAACATGGGAGTTCATCTGCCCACTCAATTCCCGCAATGAACTTGCGGGATCTTATTGGTTGACGTTCCGCGCTAAAGAGCGTGGGCTGTTGGTGACTTCGCCCTGAGACGTTCGTTCGTACTAAGAAGTATAAGAACTTAAGAACCCACGCGGCGAAACCGCCTCAAGAGGTCAACTGCTTCGGGTATGGTGCTCTTAACATGTACCTTTCTGGGCCGACGTCAACGATGAATAACACGGTATTGAACCGTAAGAAATGATTGGCCTGAGACGTCAGCTGGCCTAATCTTGAAAACCCGCTCGGTGCGTATTCCGGCGAAGTCGGCCACTGATTCCGGTTGCAGTGAGGGAATTCACTGCGCGAACCTTGTTCTCCGGGGTAGGATGCGCGTATCTGAACCTTTTCCTCCTCTCTGAATAGCTTGACTCCCTGAGAAGGGCTCCGATCGACTATTCCCGCCTTCACTGCCTGATTCAGCATGTGGCTGAGGCCTACGAGCCGACGATTGACCGTGGAATTTCCTATCTCATCAGCGGCCTCCCGCTTGTATCTCTCGATGTCCCATGCCGTGACCTCATCCAGCTTTTTGGCAGCGAAGAACGCCGACAGCGAAAATTGGTGGGGCTGGGCGGCCTGAAGCATCCGGATTAGCCGCACCTGCAAATGCGCGATCTGAGCCTGCTTCTGAGGAGAGGAATGGACGTTCTGCTACAACCATGCAAATTCGGACTTCAATTCCGACCTTACGCGGTCCAATGCTCAGTGCCTCCGCGGCGCCTCCCAACCTATTCTCCACAAAGCGGGGGTAAGGGCGACACGACTTACATGCACGGCGCGTTATTGTCGATGTTGATGTCCAGGATACTCCCTAACACCAAGCCTGCTGTCGTGAACAACCGGGCGTTGCCGATGTCCGTGTCATGCTGATCCCGCCTT
>JACQTD010000115.1 GCA_016210985.1 Acidobacteriota bacterium | reverse complement strand
GGCTCTTGCGAGCTTTCCCGCCTTAAGACCTTTGATTTTCAACACCAGATCCTTTAGAAAATCCCAAAAACCGATCGCCGTGTTGGAGGTATCCAGGTACCAGGGCATGATGGTATGGGTCGGAACATCGGTTCCACCCAGGCTTCGCAGTTCCTTGCTTCCCGGGCAAAGGCTGTCCACCGCACCCGAGAGAATGTCAATGCCCAGCCCGTTTACCATTTCAAGAAATGGCTGCTGCACGAGCGCGTTGGGATGGTCTCTCAAGGCTACGGTCAACCAAGCAATCGGAGAGCCCCAGTGCGGAGTCCCGATCGTGATGAATTTATAGATGTCCCCTTGACCGAAATTGTCCTGCCGTCGATAGGACTGGCCATCCTGGTCGGCAATGAACTGGCGGGTGAGCAGGCCGCCCATGCTGTGCGCGACGACGATCACCTGGGTAGTAGCAGTTCGCCGGGTGCGGCGGTCCTGGATGATATGGTAGACCGCTTCTCGTATGACCTGACCATTCTCGGAAAAACTGATGGCGTTTCCCGAAGGTTCTCCGCCTGAGTAATCGGCGAAGTATTTCTCGAATCTCGGATCCTCGCTCGTGAAGGCGTTACCCCAAGTAGTCTTGTCCGCCCACATACCGTGCACGAACAGGACAGGTGGACGATACAACACGACCTCTGTCTTGACTTCCTCAGAACCCGCACTCCCAGGTAAGCTATACGCCGCGGTGAGCGTGATCACCCTTTCTGTAATCTCCCTATCCCCGAAGTTGAGAGTAGGCGTATACAGTGCAAAGGCATAAATACCGACCGACGTCTTCTTCCAGCCCACGCTGACGCTGATTCCACCGGACGATGGGGGGATAACCGAACCCAAACCGGTGGTCAACGATCCCAGTCCGCCCGCGGGAAGCGAAATCCGGACCTGTCCTGGTGGAGGCTCCATGAAGCCTAGAAGCATTAGCCGAACCAGGAGCATACTTGTACCATCTGTCGTCGTTCCCAAGCGCGGGTCGCCCCCCGTTGAAAGGCGGTCCAAGTCGGGCGTTAGTTTGACCTCCCACTTCGGCGGACTTCCCGGAACAAGCGTGCCCTCGTAGAAACGAGGGTCATTGGCATCCACTAACTCCAACACGATGACTCCTGCATGTTCTCTGAACAGGTGCCTGGGAGGCTCGCACATGGCAGGTTGTGTGAACTCGATCGTACTCTCCACCAGATAGAGCCCGTGTTCCTCTCCCAAGCGCATTTCAACTTCCGCCACGGCATCTTCATTCACCTGGGTGAAGGGGAGGATCAGCCTGGACGATTCCCTGCCAGGAATCTTCAACCGGGCGTCGCTGATGCCAATGGCTGTCTTGTCCGAGATTTCGAACTTTGCCTGCCCACATCTCACGGGAAAGTCTTTTACGCGTATGCCGAGTTTTTTTGGCAAGGTTCCAAAGGTGAACCCGGCCTGCTCGTCACCTCCAAACATCCCGGTGCTGGAGAACATGGCGAATTCCGGTCGTGGAAGAATGACCCTTCCGCTGGACATGCCGACCTTCGAAGGCTCGGCCTGTAAGCCCGTAGTTGTGGCTTCAATCTCGCCGGCCATCAGCAGTGCTTCATACTTGTTGCAGGGACAGACCGACGCAGCCAGTTCATAAGTCAACAAGAAATGCCGTTCCGCTCCCGGGTGGACGGTCACCGGAGATGTGAAAGCGAACCTGATCGTCGAACCCACAAAAGCGCCCTGCCCGAGCAGCGTATCGTCCGGGCCGATGACTTGATTCGCATCCGTATCCGAATAGAGCTCGACGGTCTCGATATCCGATAGCTTCGCATCAATACCGGAACTTGCCTTTCCCCGGAAAGTCATGGCCGTAACCGCAGCACCCTCATTGACTGACGCACCGCAGTCTTTGGCCGCGACACTGAGCTTGAATCCGTCCACGACAACGGTTTTCTCTTCCGCGGTAACCAGAACGGAGGGCTGCGGGGTGGTATCGGTAAGGAGCAGGGATACGTTTGACGCTGTGGAGGGCTCGAAGACGGTGAAGTAAGCCAGGTCACGGCTGCCCGGCTGGCAAGTGGCCTGGAACACGTACAGGCCACTGTCGAAATCGGCAACGCCCGCTCCACCGGTGGCTGTCTCGAATACGGCCACCGGTGTGTTCCCGGCGGATCCCTTGAAAATGCCGAACCGGTTGGTTCCCTGCGGGGTACAGAGGCCGGGGAAGAGTCCCATGCACTCGACTTCTCCGGCCAGGTAGACGACTTCTCCCAGGGCAATGTCGACATCGTGGATATCCGTCCAAATCCGGCTGCCGACGGCCGCATTCCCGGGCGGATCGGGAAAGGAGGCTACTTCACTGATTCTCGTTCCATCGAACAGGAAAACTTTTTGTGCATCGACGGGTCTCGGAGCAAACTCCAGCCACGTTACCTGGCCATTGTGGATCCGCGTGCTCTGGGTGCGTGCCGGGGCGTCCGTTCGGAGAATTCTGGCCGAGACACCGTCGTGATAACCGATGGTCGCCTCATTGGGAACCAGGCGTGGAAAATACTGCCACGCGATCTTATCGGCGCAGGCGACGAAGTAGGGATAAAAGATCGACCCCGTGCTCACGGGGGCACCGCTCCCCATCACGGCAGGAAATTCGACGACCTTGTGTAACTCCTCATAGGGCGGCTCCGCCCGATAGATGGTCATCCGGGATTCCGCTCCTGGTGTGATCCGGTCTTCGTGGAGCCACACGATATACCGGCCGTCGAACTCGAACTCTCTTACCTCCGCGAAGATGGGGCTGCGGACTCGACCGTCACCTGTATTGGCTGTTTGACCATCCGACGCATTGATCTTCTGGACCATGCCCCGATTCGAGTCATAGAGGAATACGTTTCCGGCACTGTCCCGAAAAACTACATGCTTGCTGGCCACCCGAGGCCAGCCAGGTGAAACCTTGTCAGTGCCCAGGCCGATCGTCGGAGATCCCGACAGGGCCGGGTTTTCGGTAAGCTGCAAATGAGAGATTCCGTCATAAAGAAACACTTGGTGCCGGCCAGCTACTCTCTTTACATAGGTGACATTCCCGTGCTCATCCAAATCGGGGGGTCCGGTGAACAGTACTTCGGCGTCCCGGACTATTTCTGTGGCTTTTGGCGGGTCGCCTGTCCGCAGATCTGCCACCATGACGGCGACGGTCGGGAGACTAGGGGTGGTGCCCATCCCGAAGTACCATAAGATCCGTCTATTCTTTACCACCGGTCTCGATGTGGTTTGTCCGACCGTCAACTGCTTCAGGCCGGCCATGCACAGCTGGGCGGCCCCGGGCATGGCGCCCAATGAGACCTGGTTTCCGACCAGCAGAACCAGTAGCAGCGCGACAACGAAGTGAAGGCAAGGCGTATGCATAAACATGGTTTTCCCCTCCCAAAACCCCAAATTCAATGTGGAAAGCCACGGAGGCACTGAGACACAGAGGATTCTTCCAATCCTTCGTCGCGGTGCTGTGCCCCTGTTGAACGCACCGCCAGGGATACTGCCGATAGGAAAATTCTTTGACTGCTGGAGAAGAATACTGCGGGCTCAGACGGAATTTCAAGGCACCGCTCGGTTGACCCCATTTCGGGCCCACCAACGCGATCGCCGGAGGTAGGCCTCATGAATAACCGCAGTCGTTTGGAGGGTATACCCGGGAGACTATCGGCTCATGTAGCGTCTAGCCATACGGCGCAGCTCGTCATAGACGAGCGGCATCAGCTTTTCCAGCGCGGTCTGATCGCCGTTAGCTGGCCAACTTCGCACCTGCGGACGCCAAGAGCCCTGCCCGCACGGCGGCGCAACACATCCGCCGACTCCGTCGCCAATCGTGCCTGCTGAATCCCTCCTCCGATCCACTCCTCTTTTTTCGCGTCTCAAATAGGGCATTACTTATGCAGGACTCAATAGTAGATCTACTCGAAAGCCCTCCGTGAACCGTAGGCCTTCAAACTCGAAGTCTATGGGCTTCTGTAGCTCTACATTAAGACCGCGCCCTGGTAGCTCACTCGCGAGAATGACCTCGTAAACGGTCTCGAGCAGTCCCGGTCCCAGCTTCGTGTGGAGTTTATGGGCCGCATCCACGATTTCACCCGTAATCTCGTTGAGTGCCTTCACATCGATTTCTCACGCAGAGTCGCGGAGCCGCGGAGACGACCTGAATCCCTGTTTTCCTCAGCGTCTCCGCGGCTCTGCGTGAGAGTCACTCGAAATCGTCGACAATTCGGTGGAGACCTTCTTTGAGGGTTGGCGCTCCGAGATTGGTCAGCACGCCGACTCGCTGATTGAGGGGTGCCAAGTACGTGAGTCCTTGCGATCCCGAATCACGAGCGTATATATTAATATATACCATGTTCTTGTACGATGTCGTCAGCGCACTGGAGGGAAGCGGCGTCAGGTTCGCGATCGCTGGCGGCTATGCCGTGGCGCTACACGGCGCCGTGCGCGGCACCGTCGACGTGGATATCGTACTTCGTCGCTCGCGAACCGATTACTTGGCTGCGGAATCGGCATTGAAGGCGCTGGGCTTGGAGTCACGATTTCCGGTCTCCGCGGGCGAAGTCTTCGATTTCCGGGAGGAATACATCAACAACAGGAATCTCATTGCCTGGAGCTTCTCGAATCCCTGCGATCCGACCCAGATCGTGGACATCATCATTACTCATGACCTCAATAATCTCCGAATCGATAAGATCCGGGCGGGAGAGAAGACGTTGCCGGTGTTGGCAGTCGCTGACCTCATTACCATGAAGCGTGCCATCGGCCGTCCTCAGGATTTGGAGGACATCCGGGCTCTGGAGGAACTGCGGAGATGAAGCCCGTCCAATATTTCTCAAGCGAATACCTGGAACACTGCCGGTCCATGCGGCCGGAACAGATTGTTCGGTTCTTAGAGGATTTCCGAACCCTTGTCGACTCCAGGACCCGCGCATTCAAGAGCCGGCTCATAAGTCTCAAGGTGCCGGAACCTCTGCTGGAGGCATTCAAGGTCAAGGCTCGGCTTAACTCGATCCCGTATCAGACTCAGATCAAGCGCCTGATGAGCCAATGGCTCCAGGCATCCGTTCCAGGAAACACAACCACACGAACCTGAGGTGTAAGCGAGAGGCAACTGCACGTCTGCGCTCGGCTGGATTCCCTGAGTACAGGTCGGACCCATGAATACTGGGGTCAGTAGAGATGTATCGGCGGACAGAATCTCCTCGACCCGAAAACGGGGCCTCGTTGAGTGTCGTATGAAAACTGGAGTCAAACATCGATTGGCAGCGCAGGTCCGAGCTCCGCTGCGCTCACACCGCACCGCTCCCGACTCCGGAGGATCAGTAGCTCCTTCGCTTCGAGTTGACGTTGGCATCGGCCCAGCCCCTTTACCGACTCCAGGGCCATGCTTGTGACCGATTCCAACTCATCCACCGGGTCCTGAGAAAGGGGGCGCCGATGGGGGGCGATAGTTGTTGACGATCCGGTGGAGGCCCTCCTTCAGGGTTGGAGCTCCGAAATTGATGAGCAGGCCGACTTGCAGGTTCAGAAGCTTCAGGTAGGTGAGCACTTGCTTGTAGTCAACGGGTGCCATTATTTCAACCGACTTGAGCTCCACCCCCCGGTTCTCCACTAGCCTGGATTCCCATGTTAGCTCAT
>JACQTD010000108.1 GCA_016210985.1 Acidobacteriota bacterium | reverse complement strand
TCCTGATGCTCGCCATGTTCCCTTTCCTCCTGGTCGTGCTCGGCATCAGCAATCACTATCCGCGTCTCGGAGCGTTCAATCGTTTCGCCATCGAGACTATCACCGCCTCGCTTCCGGCCGCCGCCCGCGCGGCCGTGGTTGATTATCTCCAAGCCATTGCGAATCCGTCCACCAGTCAAATCATCACTTGCGTTGTCTTGATTCTATGGACGGGGTCGTGGGCCTTTTCGATTATGGAGAGGGCATTGAATCGAATCTGGAGGACGGAATGCCGTCCCTTCCTGCATGGGCGTGGAATCTCGGTGGTCATGATGGCCGCCGTCGGTACGTTGCTCGGGATATCGGCGACCGTAACCGGACTGCTCACCTTTCTTCAGACAAGCGCGGACCAGCTGGCGGTAGCCTACCCGCAGGCCGGCAGCCAGTTCATTCGCCCCTTGTGGCAGATCGTCTTCGGCATCGTCGGTGTTCTGCTGACGATCTCGCTCTTCATGCTCGTCTACATCGTGCTTCCGAACACCCGCGTCACGCTGGTCGAAGCCTTGCCAGGGGCCATCATAGCCGGCGTGGCCTGGGAGGGAGCCAAACATCTCTTCGCCAGGCTCCTCGGAGCGGTTCCCTATGATCAGCTCTATGGTTCGATCGCCGCGGTACTGGCGACGCTGACCTGGATGTACATTTCGAATTTGATCATGCTGTTCGGGGCTCAGATGACCGCGCTCTTCCACTGCGAGCACTTGATGAGCCCGCGCGCGCTGTATCCGTCGCTCCAGCGGCGATCGGGGCCGGCCGCCGTCTCGATCTCGCGCTAACCAACCCCGGTGCTGCTTTCGACCTTCGATTACGACCTTCCGCCGGAATTGATTGCGCAGGTACCGCTGCCGGAACGGGACGCGTCGAGGATGCTCGTCGTCGATCGAGGAAGCGGCCGCTGGTTCGATTCGGTATTCAGGAATCTCGGGGCTGAACTCCCGGCGGGGGCTTTGCTGGTCCTCAACGACGTCAGCGTCTTCCCGGCACGACTGACCGGACGCTTGGAGGGCGGTGGGAAGCAGGTGGAGGTACTGCTGCTGCGGCGTACCGACGACCGGAGCTGGGAAGCACTCGTCCGCCCGGCGAAGTCCATACGGGCCGGTTGCCGGCTGGTCTTCGAGAAAGGCGAATTCGCGGCCGAGGTCGTTGAGGAGTCGGCAGAAGGCCGCAGGCGGCTGCGATTCGAGCCCGGAGAACCGGAATTATCCTCTCTCTTCGAGCGTTACGGTCGCACCCCGCTTCCTCCCTACATCAAGAGGCCCGAGGGGACGCTCTCTGCCGATGACCGCGAACGCTACCAGACGGTGTTCGCAAGCGAGACCGGGGCGATTGCAGCGCCGACAGCCGGACTCCATTTCACCCCCGCGACGCTCGACCGACTCGGCGAACGCGGATTCCAAATCGAGATGATCACGCACTATGTCGGATACGGAACGTTTCAGCCGATTCGATGCACTTCCATTGAGGATCACCGCATGGAACGCGAGCGTTATCGGATCGGCGAGGGCGCGTCCGCCGGCGTCAATCGGGCGAAGCGGGAAGCGCGTCCCGTATATGCCGTGGGCACGACCGTGGTACGGGCGCTGGAGTCGGCAGGCAGGGACGGGGGCGCCATCGTGGCCGGCGCTGGCGAGACGGATCTGTTCATTCATCCCCCCTACCGCTTTCGGGTTGTCGACGGGCTGCTGACCAACTTCCACCTCCCCCAATCGACGCTGTTGCTGCTGACCTGCGCGTTCGCCGGCCAGGATCTCGTCCTGGGCGCCTATCGTCACGCGGTCAACGAGCGATATCGGTTCTTCAGCTTCGGCGATTGCATGCTCATTCGTTGAGCCAGTCCTGCAAGGTGGCGGGATCCAGGTTTCCACCGCTCACCACAATGCCGACCCGGCCTCCCGGAAGCTGGTCCCGGTGATAGCGCCACGCCGCCAGCGCGACGGCCCCGGTGGGTTCGACGATCATCGATTCTTCCCGATACAGCTCCACGACCGCGCGGCGTATTTCCGATTCTTCAACCAGGACGACGCCCCTCACCCCGCGCCGGATAATCTCGAATGTTTGTGATTCGCTCTCGATGTTTCCGGCGATCCCGTCGGCGATGGTCGGTTCTTCCGCGACCTGGACGATTCGTCCCGCTTTCAAGCTCTCGTACATACCGGGCGAGTTCTTCGCCTGCGCACCCATGAGCACCGGCCTGGACGCTGAGGCTGCGTCGAGGGCCCAGGTGATTCCCGCGAGCAACCCGCCACCTCCAACTGGAGCGAGGATGACATCGAGCGAAGGATCGGCTTCGAGCATTTCCATGCCGATGGTGGCCTGTCCGGCGATGATCGCCTCGTCGTTATAGGGCGAGATGAAGGGAATACCCCGTCGGGCGGAGAGCGTATGCGCAGCCGCTTCGGCTTCGTCATAGCCGGCGCCGATCTTGAGCAACTCCGCACCGGCGTTTTGAATCGCCTCAATCTTATACCGGGCCGCCGATTCTGGAACAACCACGGCGGCCGTCCAGCCCAGCGACCGGGCCGACACGGCCACGGCCAGGCCATGATTGCCGGCCGACACCGCCAGCACTGGCCCGGCGTAGCCCTGCTCTTTGAGCACGTGGAGCTTGTTGGCTGCTCCCCGGATCTTGAAGGCCCCGGTGACCTGGAGATTTTCCAGTTTCAAGAAAACCTGGTCGCCGTCTAACCTGCTCAACCAGTTCGCCGGCTGGAACGGTGTGCGCCGCACGATTCCATCCAGCCGCCCCGCAGCGCTTCTGATCGCATGAACGTGATCGGTGATCAATCGGGGAAGTCCTCAGGACTTTTTCGGACGGCCGGAGCTGGCCATCCACAGGTAGACGGCGCTCATGGCGAAGGCAACGGAGGGGAGCAGAAATATCGCAGTGGCCTCACCGATGCCGATCGTATGCAGGCCGGGGCGGAAGACCACCGCCAGGAAACAGACGATGAAGGCGCCACCAACCCACCGCTCGAAGCCATGGCCCATCAGAAACAAGATGCCGAGGAGGGAGAGCGCCAGCGCGCTCGCTTCGCCCAGAAAGACACGCTGAAGCACATCGAGCCGGGTCAGATCAATCGCGTGGCCCAGGATTTCCCGGCGTGCCAGCCATGATGCGGCATCGATGTACCCGTACGCCGCCGATGCGATTGCTCCCTCATAGATTCTTCGGGCAAGCAGAACGATGGCCAGGGCGATCCCGCCCCCCAGCGCCCAGCGTGACAGTATCGATGATCGCTCGCGAACCTGTATATAGATACAGATCATGAGCGAGATCATCATGAAGGTGGGTATGTACTGAATGAGGGCGGCGATGTAAGGTGATTGATACGAGAGATCCCGAAGCGCCAGGCCCCAGGTCTGGTGCAACGCGTACAACCAGCCCGACTGAGAACGCTCCCGGACAATCATATCCTCCAGCAGCGCATTCCACGCATAATCGAGGGCTACGACAACGGAGAAGCCACTATTGAGCCGGAGGAAGAGACGATCAATATCCATACCACGTTAAAGATTGGCCGAAGGCGTCGATCAAGGCCTGCACCTGCAGGTCAAAGCATCGTCGAGGGTCGATGCCCCTGTTCAGACCCCTGAGAACAGGGTCATCCCTACTATTATACCCCATCCCGGTGCATATCCAAACCTCATTTGAGCGCTGCCATGGCTGCTGTCTTTTCGACCACCATGCTCAGGCGCGACCTGATATCGGGAATGGGCTTTGGCAGCGGCAAGGTGGATCCGGTTTCGAAAATGGGAACCAGTTTATCGAGCTCCGGTCCCGTCGAGCGCAGCGTCAGCGCTATCCGGATGGGATGGAATAGCGATTTACCCTTGAGTCCCGTCTCCGACTTTACCTCAGCGACGGCACGTTTGAAGTCAGCCAGCGAGACCTCGGGCGGAGTTTCTAACTTGCCCAGCAGCAGTTGGATCAGCCGGAGCGATTCGGGTTCAGCCGAGAGCTCCGCGAGAAGGGCCTCGGCCGACGGCGAGCCCGGATCGAACTCAAAAACCACTCCGGTAACCTCAACCACCTGCCCGACCGCGTCCAGGTAACCGAGCGCGACGTCAACCACGTCGCCCAGCCAGGCGTCGAAGCGCTCCGTGCCGCCGCCGGCACCAATGCGTCCGGCACGGATGAGCCGTTCGGCGGCCAGCTCGATGATTCGCGCCCGATCGGCCGTTTTCAGATACTGCCGATTCATCCAATTCAGCTTATCAAGATCGAATACGGCCGGCGCTCTTGACACCCGGTCCAGCGTGAACTGTTCGAGGAGCTGCTCCCGGCTCAGCAGTTCGGTATGCCCGTCGGAAGGCGCCCATCCGAGCAGGGCGAGAAAATTGAAAAGGGTCTCGGGAAGATAGCCACCCTCCTTGAACTCCGTGAGCGAGGTCGCGCCGTGACGCTTCGAAAGTTTGGTCCCATCCGAACCGAGGATTGTGGAGAGATGGGCGTAGGCCGGTGGTCGCACTCCCAGCGCCTCGAAGACCAGCAGTTGCCTCGGCGTATTGGAGAGATGCCCGTCGCCTCTAACGACATGGCTGATCTCCATCAGGAGATCGTCGACCACGACGGCGAAATTGTAAACCGGCCAGCCGTCGGTCTTCACGATGACGAAATCGCCCAACAAATCGCAATCCCAATCGATGGTCCCGCGGACGAGATCATCCCACTGCACGGTCCCCGAGCGAACACGGAAACGGAGCGTCGAGGATTCCCCCCGAGCCTCGCGGGATTGGCGCTCAGCCGGGGAGAGATTCCGGCAGCGTCCCGAGTAGACATAGAGCCTTCCGGTCTGCCGCGCCGCCTCGCGTTCGGCATCGAGTTCTTCCGGAGTGCAGAAGCACGGATAGACAAACCCGCTTTCGAGGAGCCGGTTCGCGTAGTCGGCGTAGATCGGCAGCCGGTCGCTCGACCGATACGGCTCGTTCGGCCCTCCCACGTCGGGTCCTTCGTCCCACTCCAGACCGAACCACTTGAGGTCATCGATTAACTGCGTTTCAAACTCCGGTCTCGACCGCTCCAGGTCGGTATCTTCAATCCGAAGGATTAGGCTTCCTCCGTGCTTTCGCGCCCAAAGATAGTTGAATAGCGCCGTGCGGACGTTTCCCACGTGGAGCTGTCCGGTCGGGCTGGGTGCGAATCGAACTCTCACTTCGGTCGGCATGGTTCTAGACATTATAGGCTGCGGTTACAGGTGGTGTCATGAAGTTGGAGGGGGGGTAGTGGGTCGTTTTCAATTCACCCACGAAATATGGGAGGTGTTTCTTGACGCCGCTTCATAGTTTTGCCCGCAAATACCCATCTGCGTTAGGATTGGCAGGAGTCAAGCCAATCGGAAGGCGAAAGCGGAGGCTTCCTGTGACAGTCTGTATCGCGGCACTTTGCACCGAGAAAAATCAGCCGGTCGTGATCGTTGCATCGGATCGAATGTTGACGGCTGGTGACATCGAATTTGAGCCAATGCAATCAAAAATCTACCAACTTGGTCCTCGCCTTGTGGCACTAACAGCCGGCGATGCGGCAGTACAAGCGTCAGTTTGTAGGGATACCGCCACCACGCTCCAGGCGAATTCGATTGGCTCTGCTACGGATGCCGCTCAAATTTACGCACGAACATTGAACGCTTATCGGTGTGCTGCCGTCGAAAAGAGCGTGTTGAATCCGCATGGCCTCGATTTCAAGGCATTTCATGATCAGCAGCGCAACCTCGCCCCCGATGTGGTCGCCAGATTGACGGAAGAATTGGCTGCCTTCAGGTTGAATGTTGCCACCATCGTTGCTGGCATCGACTCAACTGGTGGCCATATTTATGTCATTAACGAATCCGCCCTGCCAAGTTGTAACGATACAGTTGGTTTTGCTGCGATTGGTTACGGGAGTTGGCACGCTGAATCTCAGTTCATGTTTGCCCGGTACACAGTAGCTTGGCCAGTGATCCCCGCTTTTATGCTGACTTATATCGCAAAGAAGCGTGCCGAAGTCGCGCCTGGAGTCGGGGAAGCAACCGATATGGCTATATTGAGCGGGCGAGGATTCGTTCGATCAGAGCAGACGGTACTGTACGGAGTTCAAGGGATATATCAGAAAATGAGATCCCAACAGGAAAAGGCCGTTGTAGAGGCATATAAAGAACTAACAGCCTTGGTTGAGGAGTCTATGAAGCCATCCGCCATAACGCCCCAGCAGCAACAGGGCACAGCGAGTGAGATCAAGACCGCCCCTAAGGTATCTAAGAAAGCTCGTCTTCGGAAGCGCAAATCTCAAAGCCGACGAGATTGAATTATTTGATATTGATGAGTCGTATCAAATCTGAGATCGACCAAACGTGATCGGAGATTCCCGCCTCCATTGCGGGCGTAACACGAAGGCTTTGATGAATTCGAGCGAAATTGTAGTGCATGAAATGAAGGGCAACGGCGTGTTTCAGGTTATCAACCTTTTTGCTGAATCCGTTTGCGAGTCTTGTGAACCGTCTCATGCTCATTCGCATGGTGAGATTCTGCCGCTCAACATAGCTGGTCGAGATATGCGCCAGATCGGGCTTGCCGGAAATCAGGTGTATCCGGGTTCTGCAGCACTTGGCAGGGCTGTATCGGGTTTCGTTTCCGGTGGGTTCGTTCTCGTACAGCTTGATGAGCATGGCGTAATCGACATCACAGCTGAACGCTCCCTCGATGGCTTCAAGATAGGCGCTGTGACCATCCGTGGTTACTTGGGCTCTACAAGCCAATCTACCGGCGAGGCTCGTAATAAACAGGTGGGCGGCGTAGGCGTTCCGGTCTCCAACGTAGAGTGCGGGAACGAGTTTGCAGTCGGCGCAGATCGCTGTCCAGGTCCAGACCGAACCGTAGCCGAATTTCCCTTTGAGGTCGTGAGGCAGGTTCTTGTCCTTGGCATAGCAGAAACTCCAGACCTCATCACACTGAATCCGCTTGCACTTGAGGTTACGGATGGCCTTGTTTTGATACTCGGCGCAGGCTTTCCCAAGTGCGTATTCCGGACCAATGCGGCCACTGATTCCGGAGCCAATCCGGCCACCTGTTCCGGGCTGAAGTCGGCCACCCATTCCGGAACGAATCCGGCCACCTGTTCCGACGGGAAACCGGCCACTTTTTCGGCAGGGTCCGGAATCCATCATCCGGGATAGGCGTGTTCCCAGGCCGGGTCCCGTTTTCCACAAATAGCGACGCTGGACATATCAACCGGGAGGCGCTTTACCTCCGTAGCGGAGGAACGCCTATGCCCGCAGGGAGAGTGTCCATGCGTAAGACCAAAGAACTACTGAGACTGAAGTTTGAGCACGGCCTCACGAACCGTCAGATTGCCCGAAGTTGCCAGGTATCGCGCTCGACCGTTGCTGAATATCTGTCGCGGGCAGCCAGGGCCGGTTTGACCTGGCCGCTACCGGAAGAACTGGATGAGGGGAGGTTGGAAAACCTGTTGTTTTGCTCTCCGGCGCAACCGGCTGTCCGGGTCAACCATGCCCCATGCTCCCGCCCCCAGCCCGATCTGATTCACCTTCATAAGGAATTGCGGAATCCCCACGTCACCCTTCAACTGCTGTGGCAGGAATACAAGCAGGAACATCCGGACGGGTACCAGTACAGCCAGTTCTGCGATCGTTACCGCCGATGGGCCCGGAAGCTGGATGTGACCATGCGTCAGGAGCACAAGGCCGGCGACAAACTGTTCGTTGATTATGCCGGACCGACGGTCCCGGTGGTGGATAGAGACTCCGGCGTAGTTCGGGAGGCCTATCTCTTCGTCGCCGTGTTGGGCGCAAGTAACTATACCTATGTAGAAGCCAGCTTGTCTCAGGATTCCCCGGCCTGGATTGCTGCGCATGGGCGGGCCTTCAGTTTTTTCGGGGGGGTACCAGCCTGCCTGGTCCCCGATAATCTTAAGAGCGGCGTAAAACGGCCCTGCCGCTATGAGCCGGATCTGAATCCGATTTATCAGGAGATGGCTCAGCACTACGGCACAGTCGTGATGCCGGCGCGGGTCAGGCGTCCCCGGGACAAATCTAAGGTGGAGAATGCGGTGCTCGTGGTAGAGCGCTGGATCCTGGCGGTGCTGCGGCATCGCACCTTCTTCAGCCTGGCCGAGCTCAATGAAGCCATTAGGCAACTCCTCGATCGTCTCAATCACCGGAAGTTCCGCAAGCTGGACACCACCCGAGCCCGATTGTTCGAAGAACTGGATCGTCCAGCGCTTCGCCCGCTGCCGCTTGAACCCTTCTGCTGGACCGAGGTCAAACGCGCCAGGGTAAACATCGATTACCACATAGAGATTGACGGGCATTACTACAGCGTTCCGTACCAGCTGGTCCACGAAGAGGTGGAAGCGAGAATATCGGCTTCCACCATTGAGGTCCTCTATAAGGGTCGCCGCCTGGTTACGCATGTGCGGAGTTTTGTCCGGGGAGGGTATACAACCCTGGCTGAACACCGACCGAAGCATCACCAGAAGTATCTCGAATGGAATCCGGAGCGGTTCCGTCGTTGGGCCGAAACCATCGGCCCTGACACCGCCGCGGCCGTCACCAGGATCCTTGCGTCGCGAACCTATCCGGAGCAGGCCTACCGCTCCTGCCTGGGCATTCTCCGTCTCGGAGATCGGTTCTCCAAATCGCGGCTGGAGTCGGCCTGCACGCGCGCTCTTCGCTTTCAGGCGCTCTCCTACAAGAGCATCAAGTCGATACTGGAAACGGGATTGGATCGGGAATCCGTGGACGGGACCCGGCCGGCGGAGGTTCACCCCCTGGTTCATGCCAATGTTCGAGGCGCTGCCTATTACCGCGGCGGGGAGGAGGCAGATGCTGCATCAGCAAACGATTGAGAAACTCCACATCTTGAGGCTCCGGGGCATGCTGGAGGCGCTCGAAGAGCAAAGCAAACAGCCCGAGGCTTCGTCCCTCAGTTTTGAGGAGCGGCTGGGCATGTTGGTCGACGCCGAATGGCTGCAGCGGCAGAACCGGGCGCTAGCTCGACGACTTAAGCACGCCCGCCTCAAACAGTCGGCCTGCCTGGAAGATATCAACTATCGCCATGCTCGGGAGCTGGATCGCTCGCAGATGCGAAGCTTGGTCGATTGTCAGTGGGTGGTTCAGCATCAGAATGTGTTGATCACCGGGCCGACCGGCATCGGAAAGACCTATATCTGTTGTGCCCTGCTGGAGAAGGCCTGCCGCGAGGGATACACCGTCTCCTATGCCCGTGCTCCCCGGTTCTTCCGCGAGCTTTCGGTGGCCTATGTCGACGGCAGCTTTGACCGGCTGCTCACCCGGCTGGCTCGCACCGATGTCCTGGCGGTGGATGATTGGGGCCTGGTCGCGCTGAACGATGCCGAAAGGCGCTACTTCCTGGAAGTCATTGAAGACCGTCATGGCTCCCGATCGACGGTCCTGACCAGCCAGTTTCCGGTGGAAACCTGGCACGACCTGATCGGGAACCCCAGCATCGCCGATGCCACGGTAGACCGACTGGTGTCGAACGCTCATCGGATAGAACTCAAGGGCGAGTCGTTGAGAAGGCCGGAGCCGGGACCCAGAAAGAATGGCTCAACAGAACTGGATCCCTCCAGTCCGGCTCAAGAAGCGCAAGCGTCCCGGTCCAAGGGCCGGAAGGAGGTGAAGCCATGACGGATTCAGCTCCGCGTCTGAAACTCAAGAACCGAACCGGTTGGTTCGCGGCCGGCATTGAAATCGAGCAGGCCTTGAAGCTCTTGCCCGACGGCGCCTTCAAGACGTTCATCTACATCTGCCTGCATGCCCGCCGCGACACGGGAACGCTCGAGACCAGCGCCAACGCCCTCGCCAAGAACCTGGGCAAAGCTTCCGGTACAGTCCGATCCCATCTGCGTGAACTCCAGGCGGCCGGTATCTGCCGCTGCCAGCTGACGCAGAACCGGCACGCACGCGGCGTGATTGAGATTGCCGAAGCCTTTTGGCCTTACGATCAGGAATCCGAAACCGCTATTGAACAGGAAGAAGCCGCCTACGTGGATCGAGTGAAGAAGATCCTTCTGGAACAGGCCTGTGTCCGCTCGACGTTCTCTCTCGCAGACACCAGACTCGCCCGGGAGTGGCACGCTCAAGGGATCCCTCTGGAACGCATTGAGCAGGCGATCCTGCTCGGCTGTGTCCGAAAGTATGTCTCCTGGCGAAATGGCCGCAGCCGGACGCCGATCGGCAGTCTCAGGTACTTTGACGCAACGCTCGCGGAGGTCTCCTCACAGGTCGTTGCTCCGGACTACGCCGACTACTTGCGTCTGAAACTTCGACGCCTGGAGAAGCTCTGGATCGAAGGGCACAACCCGCCAGTGGAGCCAAACTACTTGGTCAATCGTTGACTAAGTAAACCCGGAAATACCGAGAGGAGATGATGATGATTCCAACTTCCATTATTGACTGAAGCCGGCCACTTCACTGATCATCTGTGACGACCAGCGTCGCTTCGCTCCGAGGGCGGCCGGATTCACCCCGGAACAGGTGGCCGGATTGGCTCCGGAATCACTGGCCGACTTCGCCGGAATACGCACCAAGTTCTTCCAGCAACCGGATTACAGCTCCTTTTATGGTGTTCGTCATCCGACAAGTAGCACGGATCGAATTGCCTTCCACAAGAGCGGCAACGATTTGGACCCGCCTTTCTGTGCTTAGTTTGTTCATGAATGTTATTATACTTGAGCGGTCAAGCAGTGTCAACAGCTGAATTCTCTTGGAATGGAACCGAGAACGTGCGATTCTGTGCCCGTTCCAAATGGGCAACGAGTTCGGACGATTCGATTACACGAAGATTCTTCGGTACTTCGCCAAGGGGGAGGTAAAGACTCCTTTGGGGTTTTTCTTTAAGGTATTTCCGTATCTAACTGCGGCCTACATCGCTATTCTATATGCACCAATATCTGAAGATTTGAAGAAGTCGCTTCTTTTCTTGGTAACAGGCGTCTTTGGCGCGCTGTGTATTCTCATCGGGATCTTCACTTGGTTTAAACCCACGAACCTTATCTACGGCGAGAGTTCACATAGGTCAGAAAGAAAACTTGAGCTAGGAACCGAGCGCAAGAGCATTGACGATGATGATGTAATGCGCGCATTGAAGGTGCCTAATCCGAAAGTTCTGCACGGGAGAGACGGGTAGGTGCCAGTACTCGTAGTAACCTATGATCTCCGTGTTCCAGGGAGAGACTATGCTCCGCTGATGGAGGCCATTAAGGCAAACTCATCTGTCTGGTGGCATTTCCTGCGCAACACATGGCTGATAGTCTCGCCGAGCAATCCAGACACGGTAGCCCGAGGTCTATTACCCTATATCACCCAAATGGACAGTCTTTTGGTCCTAGAAGCGAAACCCAATATGCATGGCTGGTTACCTCGGGAAGCTTGGGACTGGATTAATCAGCATCAATTTGATCCATAATTTAGCCTTTCCCCCACCTCGCCTTCGCTGCTTTCTTCGCTATGGCACTTCGTTTCTTAGCCGACAGACTCTTGGCCCTGGCGGGTCCGCCTTTCTGCCCGCCAAGTCTACCCAAGGCGACGGCAGCGGCATTCTTGCCTTCTGGCGTCTTGGGCATCGGGAGCATATCGGGACTGGTAGCTGCCTTCGTGATTTCAGCGGCGATCTGGTTGATGTCGAGTTCGGATCGTTTCTTAGTCATGCTCAAGATTGTATCACGGACACGCTTGAGCGGTTAAGGATTTGATCCGCAAGGATTTTCAAAACGACCCACTACCGAGGGGGGACCGCTGTACCACCCCCCCGGATCTGATTCGAGCTGCCACCCCGACCGGATTCAGGAACCGGCGCACGGCCGGAGGCTCCACGGCGTGAGCCCCCTACTCATACCGCAGCGCTTCGATCGGATCGAGGCCGGCCGCTTTGCGAGCGGGATAATACCCGAAGAGGATGCCGACCGTGCCCGAGAACAGAAACGAGACGGCGATCGAGGCCGGAGAGACCAGCGTCGGCCATCCCAGCAGGCGCGAAATGATAATCGAGATGCCGATGCCGAAGCCGACGCCCATCAGGCCGCCGAGGAGGCTGAGCACAACCGATTCGGTGAGGAACTGGAGCCGGATATGCCCCGATCGCGCGCCCACCGCCATGCGAATTCCTATCTCTCGAGTCCGCTCGGTCACCGAGACCAGCATGATATTCATGATGCCGATGCCGCCGACGAGCAGCGATACGCCGGCGACGCTCCCGAGCAGCCGCGTCATGATGCTGTTGGTCTCCTCGGCCGCGTCAGCCACGTCGGTCAGGTTTCGCACCGTGAAATCGTCTTCCTGGTTGGGTTTAATGCGGTGGCGCTGGCGCAACAGTTCGGTGATCTGCTGCTCCGCGGTAAAGGTGGACGCCGGAGACACGGCCGAAACCATGGCGAAATTGATGTGGGTGATCGAAAGCAACTTACGTTGCGCGGTGGTGTAGGGCATGATGATCGTATCGTCCTGATCGTCGCCCATCTGATTCTGGCCACGAGTGGCCATTACCCCCAACACGCGAAACGGGAGATTCCGGATCCGGATGACCTGGCCCACGGGATCGGTACCGGGGAAAAGATTGAGCACCACCGTCTTTCCGAGCACGACCACCCTGGCGGCGGTTCGAATATCCACCTCGGTGAAGAATTCTCCTGACTCCACCGTCCACTTGCGGATTTCCGGCAAATCCTGGTTGACACCCTGAACGCTGGTGGACCAGTTCAGATTCCCGAAGACGACCTGGACGCTCGCGCGTACACCCGGGCTGGCGTAGCGGACGGCGGAGCATTCCCGGCGGATGGCCTCCACGTCGTCCGCGGTCAAGGTCGAAACCGAACCCGCTCCGAAGCGCATGCCTCCCTGGTTGGAGCTGCCCGGACGGATGAAGAGCATATTCTGGCCGATGCTCGCGATCTGATCCTGTATCGTCGACTGCGCGCCTTGCCCGATGCTCACCATGGCAATCACGGCGCCGACGCCGATGATGATCCCTAGCATCGTCAGCGTGGAGCGGAGTTTGTTCTTATTGAGCGCCCGGAAGGCTATCCGAATGATGACCAGCGGATTCATTCCTCATCCTCCAGCTCCGGGGGCAGCGAGGCGAATTCCTTTCGCGCGTCGCGCCGGGCCGTCATCGGCGAATCGCTCTGGATGCGGCCGTCCTTGATGACGATGATGCGCTTGGCATAGTGGGCGATGTCCTGCTCGTGGGTTACGAGCAGCATCGTGATCCGCTGCTCGTCGTTGAGCCGCTGGAAGACTTCCATGACCTCGATCGAGGTCCGACTGTCGAGGTTGCCGGTCGGCTCATCCGCCAGCACGATGGCCGGGCGGTTGATCAGCGAACGGGCGATGGCGACCCGCTGCTGTTGGCCGCCCGACAGTTGATTCGGCATGCTGAGCAAACGATCACCCAAACCCAGCATGGCCAGGACCTCGGAGGCCCGCCGGTCCCGCTCCTTCCTGGGAACGCCGCTGTAAAGCAGCGGCACTTCGACATTTTCCAGCGCGCTTGTGCGGGGCAGCAAGTTGAACCCTTGGAAGACAAAGCCGACGTAGCGGTTGCGGATGTCAGCCCTTTCGTCCTTCGTCAGGCCGGAGACGTCGAGCCCGTTGAGGCGGTATGTACCCTTCGTGGGATGGTCGAGACATCCAAGCAGGTTCATCAGGGTCGACTTACCGGATCCCGACGCTCCCATGATGGCCACGAAGTCTCCGGCCTCCACTTCGAGCGAAACCCCGCGCAGCGCGTGCACTTCAACCTCGCCGGCGTGATACGTCTTATGGATGTGCTCAAGGAGGATGACCGGGCCGTCGGACCGGTGCCCATTTCGAGGCGAAGCCGGCAACATGTCATCTCACCCCGCGCGGCATACCGCCCCCGCCCGGGCCGCGCTGAGTCCCGCCGAAGGGTGATCGCTGCTGGGTAGGAACCTGGCTGCCGTCGATATTCTGGCCGAGTATGATGACATCGCCTTCCTTCAAATCACCGTCAATGATCTCGGAAGATCTTCCATCTGTAATTCCGACGCGAACCCATCCGGCAGCAGGTTTCTTGTCCGGGCCGAGCACCCAGACGACCTGGGGTCGTGACTGGCCGCTGCGCGACGAGGAAGGAGGTTGAATCGTAAGCTTGGCTCCGGATTCGCCGCGATTCAAATCCGTGCTCCGAGGCGCATCGCCGGGCGCGGCGTTCGCCCGATTCGAGGGGGCAAACCGCGAGCCGCGCGATTCCGGGGAGCGGCCCAAACGTCGCTCTCGATTCGCGCCGGCCCGGTTCGAATCCTCTTGCCTAACATCCCCGTCGGTTCCAGCCGGGGGCAGGGCCGGGGAAGACCCGGTCTCGATCCCGGTCGATTTCTTCGACTCCCACCTGGCGCGCATTTCCTCCATGATCCTGGCCATTTCCGCTTCAGGGAGTTGCGGCCGATAGCGCAGCGCGGCGTTGGGAATCGTCAGTGCGTTCTCTCTGCGCACTACCGACATGGTGAGATTGGCCGTCATTCCCGGTCTCAGCTTGAAATCCGGATTGGCTACCTCGATGACGACGTCATAGATCACGACATTCTGCTGCACCTGGGCGTTCAGGCGGACCTCCTGGATTCTTCCCTTGAAGTTGTCTTCGGGAAAGGCATCGACCGTGAAGCTGGCCGGGCCACCAACAGCCAGCTTCCCGATATCCGCCTCGTCCACCTTCGCAATCGCCTGCATCCGGGTCAGATCATTGGCGATCGTAAAGAGCGTCGGCGCCTGGAGACTCGCGGCCACAGTCTGGCCGACATCGACGTTTCTCGATACGACGACGCCGTCGATCGGCGAGGTAATCACAGTGTGGTCGAGGTTGGCTTGGGCGAGGTCGACCGCCGCCCGGGCTTGCAGGACCTGGGCTCGCGCCTGTTCGATGTTGGCCTCGGCGGACCTGACCTGCGCCTCCGCCTGCGCGACTCGGGACTTGGCCTCGTTAAACCTGGCGATGGCGCCGTCGGCGGCCGCCTGCGCGGCTTCGAAATCGCGCTCGGAAATGACCTTGTCGGCTTTCAATTCACGGTTCCTGGCCAGGAGACGATCCGCATCCTCCCGGGCGACGCGGAGCGCTTCCAGGTTGGCGCGGGTGCTCGCCAGATTCGCCTTCTGGTTGTTGAGCGCGGCCTCGGCGGTGAGGGTATTGGCCTGGGCGCTCTGCAAGTCCGCCAGCGCGCGTTTCAACTGTGCCTGGTACGTGTCCTGATTTAACTTGGCCACGACCTGGCCTTTCTTTACGATGGAATTGAAATCGGTTCCATTGAGCGTTTCGATGGTTCCGGAGACCTGGCTCCCCACCTGTACGGTCGTGACCGCATTGACGGTACCGGTGGCCACCACCGACATTTCGATCGTGCCTCGGTCGACGGTGCCGGTGATGTAATCGCCGGCTGCGCTGCTTCGCTTCATGAACCCATAGGAGAGCGCGAGTGCCGCCGCGACCAGGAGCACTAAGACTCCCCAGAAGCTACGCCGTTGAAACAGGCTCTTCAGCCGTTCGGATATTTTCGACATGGATTTCTCAGCGACTATCCTTCTCAAACTGCTTCTTCCGTTCCTCATCCCGCTGCCGCACCATCTCTTCAAATCTGGACAACTGGTCGGGGCCTAGGACCGCGCGGATGCGGTCCCGCGAGCGGCCGCGGATATCCTGGTATCGCGGCTGCGTCTCCTTTCTCAGGCGCATGTACTCCTCCCTGGTCTCCGAGAGGATCAGGTCGATCTGTTCGGCCTGTTCGGGCGCAAGCCTCAATTCCTCTGTGAGTTTCTCCAAGAGCGCTTTCTTGCTTTCATGGCGGCCGGAAGTCCGGCCGGGATCGGCGCTCTCGGCGGAAGCAAGGTAAAGGTTCATCGCCAAGGCGCCCGCGGCGAAACCGACGGCGAATACGCCGACGACGTACGCAAAAGCTCTATTGCGATTGCGATCAGCGGTCATTTCGACCTCCCATGGCGACCAGACTGCCCAGCACTTCGGCGTGCGTGATCGCATCGTCGGAGAGCACGATCGACTCGCCGTCTCCGCTGTTGTCGCGCCAATAGCTGTCCAGGCGGACAACCGGGCTGGTTGAAGTTTGAATCACATAGAGATTCAGTACGGTAACGATGGCCAGGAGGATGACCGCCGCGGTTATGAATGAACGCGCGAAGGAGATCGTGGGAATCCAGAAATCCTTCTCTCCTGCGGAGGTCTGGCGGATCCGTAGATTCAAGACCCGATAGAACTCTTCGGTTGGCTCCTCGATCGGGCCGGCCCACCGACTTGCGTCGAGCACCGCGTCCCGGGCGAGAAGGAGTGTTTGGTAAGCCCGGCAGCGGTCGCAGGAAACGGCGTGAGACCATGTAGCCTCATCGGTCCGTTGCTGTTCGATATGGTCCCGAAAACTACGGCAGTTCATGTTCTTCCGGACCTCGATTCGAGCATGCGCGCGAGCCGGTTATTCAGCATCCGGCGAGCGCGGAATACCCTCACCTTCACTTTTGACCTCGACCATCCCAGCATCATCCCGATCTCCGCCGCCGTGTACCCGTCACGATCCATCAGCAGCATGGCCATCCTGTCTTCGGCACCGAGCATATCGAGCAGCCGATCCGTCAGCGCGCGGGCGGCCTCCTGTCGCTCCGATCCGCGAAACTGCTCGATAGACTTACCCGCAAGGGCCTCATCCAACCAGGTTGACTCATCCTCCGTCAACTCACTGAGCATAAACTCTCCCCGCCGCTTCTGCCTTCGCAGCTGGTCGTAAGCGGCGTTGATGGCGATCCGGGTCAACCATCGCTCGAACGAGGCGCCCCGGCGGTAGGTATGGAGTGACTGGAAAGCCTTCAGAAAGGTCTCCTGCGCCACGTCCTCCCGGGTCTCCATCTGCCTGAAGAAACTCGACGCGACGATCATTACCCGCCGCCCGTAGCGTCGAGCCAGCGTGTCGAATGCCGCGGTTTCCCCGGCAAGCGTCCTTTCGACAAGGTCCTCGTCGGTGGGTTCCTGAGACTCGGAGCTCATAGCCGGCTTTCCACATATCCAACCCGCCTGCGTTCGTCATCGTTTTCCTCAAAGAGACTTACGCTGCTGGACTGCGGGTGGTTACGCAGGGCGGTTCCCGGGAACCCAGGCAGGGTATCGGCGTGGGTCACGCCCAGAATCGGGAGCAGGCGCCGGGAGAGGGTCCACACCTATTGATGCGAGGCGACCGCAATCCCCGATGTGAAGTCAGGACCGTTTTGGCGGCTGCCCTGCCATGACCGTGAACAGGGCTTCCGGTTTGAAATACGCGTGGATGGCTTGGTTGACTTCCTGAAGGGAAATCCGCCTTACCATTTCCGGATAACGGTCGAGATGGGCAGGGCCAAATCCAAAGGCTTCCGCCGACAGGAGTTGAGAGGCGATCCCGGCGTTGGTATCAAGCCCGACGATGAACGAGCCCACAAACGCGGATTTCTCGTGGTCCAATTCTTCCTGCAAAATTCCGCCGGCCAGATAGTCG
>JACQTD010000120.1 GCA_016210985.1 Acidobacteriota bacterium | reverse complement strand
GCATCGTGGATCTCCTCGGCATCGAGCCGTCGTACATACTTCCGCGCATAATAGGGAACGTATTCCAGCTTCCATGTCTCCGGGTATTTCGCTGAAAGCTGATAGCTGTTCGACTTGGTGATCAACGCCAGCAGTTTCTGGATGTCATAGCCCTGTCGCGCAAACTCCTGACCGAGCGATTGAAGCAGCTCCGCGTTGGCAGGCTGGAGCGTCCAGGGAGCCGGAGGCGGGGCATTGGGATCGAGACGGGCAGGGTCGAATCCGTTCGACGGAGATACCAGTGCCTCCACCATCAACTTCTCCCAGATGTAATTCGCGGCGGCCCGGGCGAACTGCGGATCGGCGGTGACCAGTCGCGCGAGGGCCTGACGGCGATTCTCGCCGGCATTGACTCCGCCGCCGCCGAAGATATACCTCGGCGACACCGTGGTCGACCCGCCCGGGAGCGGCGCGCGGGTGCTCCGATTTCCGGTGGTGGTATTCAGTCGATACTCCCCGTTGGGAAGCTCACTGACATTATATTTGAAAGCCTGCGGCGTCTGGCTCACGACCTGTCGCTGCATACGCACGCGCGAGAAAAAGGCCGACATCCCCCAAGCCTCGGATCGCGAGCGCTCGGCGCCCCATAGGTTGACCGTATCGAGGTGCCCGAGACCGTTATGGCAGAGCAGGCAGTCCATCGCGCTGATACCGAGAAAGGTATTCGAAATGAGAACCGCCTGTCCGTCCATCGTATCCTGAGGCGGTCCCATCGGGACGGTTCCCCCGACGACAAAATTGGTCTCGCCGGCCACGTAACTGTCGCCGGTCGAGGTCATCATTTCGTTCGCGATCTGCGCATAGCTCTGATTCTTCGCCACCGCGTCCTTGATGTATCTGTAGAACGCGTCCCGCCCGCCGGGGAAGCGCGCCACATTGTCTGAACGCGAGGTGTTTTTGAACAGATCGCCGAAGAACATCGACCATTTGTCCACGTACTCCGGCGTACCCAACAAAGCGTCGACGAGCGCGTCCCGTTTTGACGGGCTCGGGTCGCCGAGAAACCTGGTCACCGACTCCGGTGAAGGGATCCTCCCGGTAAGATCGAGCGTGACCCGCCGGATATACTCCTCATCCGTGCAGAGCGGAGCCGAGAGCACACCATCTTTCTGCATCCGGGCGAAGAGGATCGTATCAATGAAATTCTTCTGCGGGAGGTTTTGCGCATGGACCAGGGAGGCTTCGCTCTCGGGCAGCTGGCTGGTGACCCAGTGGCTCAGCGCGGAGACCGGGGCGAGATGAATGGAGGCGGCCTGTCGAAACTGCGCCGGGTCCTTGAGGAAGCTGCAATCGGCGCCGGTCGGACCCTGGTTTTTCGATGTATCGTCCTCATTACGCAAAGGTTGCGTGGCGTCATTCTTGGATCCCGCCTCTCCGTTCGGCGAGATGAAGGAGGAACTGGCCCGCAAATCCCACTGGCCGATCGCGGCGAAAATCGCCAGTACGATCGCCGTCAGGGAAAGGTAACGCTGGCGCCTCCTCGTGATACGGGGTCTGCCTTGCGATCTGGAATCGTCTCTGGTGCCCATGTGATCCTCTCAGGATTGATTCTGCTGCCCGGGCAGCATCTTGTCGGTCATTGAGACGCCGCCCCGGTCCCCGCAGTCTGGAAAAGTATTCCCGCCGGGTTCCGGTCATCGCCTTCCGAAGAGTCTTACGCTCGGACGGCGGGGTCCCCAACGCGCACGCTCATACCAAATCTCCACACTTCGAAGGAACCGCTCTCCGCCGGGGAGATCGATCACGCGCGTGCGGCCGCCGGCGGCGATCCGATCCTTGATCTCCACCTCGGTGTCCTCGCCGCTCTCGAAATGAACGACGACGCGACGGAACTCGATCGGCGCCTCATGGACCCGAAGCTGAATCGCCCGGAATGTTCCGCGCTTGTCTGTCACCGAGATCTTGTCATGGTCGACCCCTCCGTCGACATGAGCCTCGCCAAGGTAATCCCAGGCGCCGCCCCTGCGCCGCTGCCCTGGGGCCGTGGCCGCGGGGAGTATGGAGAACAGCAGGATAACAAGGGCCAGCATGCGGATCGATCCGGCGTATTTCATGGTGCCTCCTCGAGTATCGGGTCGTCTAATTATCGTTGGAAACGGTCTTGAGGAACTGCTCCCACGACTGCGCGGCTCCATGGCTCGGCGCGATCGTCTGAACCTGAAGCTTCCGCTCGGCGACGAGATCGGCTACGGCTTGCCTCAACCCGCGGTCGTCGGATGGGAAGAGATCGCTGACGAAGAGCACACCGGCATCCCGCACGAAGACCGCGAGCATGCCGTCCGCGTGTCCATTCTTCACCGGAAGGACGTCAATACGCCGGATGCCGTCTGTCAGCGTCTCGACTTTGGAGACCCAATGGAGCCGCGGTTTCCGTGGCGCTATCTGCAAGGCGTCGTTTGAGAAGTCGACGTAGGTGTCGGTGATGAAGTGCTCGTGCGCCGCCTGCTCGGGGTCCTCGTTCCAGGCGGGCGCATAGCTCTGACCCAGGTCGGATCGAATGTTCACCGACCAGGCGCGCAGCGACCTCAATTTCGACAGGTTGGCAGCACCGCCTGCGGCCTCCACCGCCCGTTCCAGAATTTCTCCCGCGGAAGGACCTTGCGAGAAGGTCAAGCCGGGCGTCATGAACAAGATGGTTAGCAGGGCAACAGCGCGGACCAGACCGATGCCAGGCATGGATCCACCTCCAGGAGGATCAGTTTCCCACCGTAGGGCTCAGGAACTCAAGGCCGTGAAGCGCCATTATCCGCGCAGCAAGAAACGGTCTGCCCTGGGCATTGGTTCCGAGCGCAAACAACGTGATCGTGACGGCATCCGCGGGAGGATTCATGTCGAGGTTCGGGAAAACCGTTCTGAGGATGTCGGAGGTCAACCGGAGTCAGTGTTGGGTAATTGCGAAAGTCCAGTTGTCGGAGTCGACCATTATTCCGCTAGGAGGCCAGCTTGATTCTCGCGCGCGAAGTGTGACGTGAATGCAAGTAAGTTCATTGACGCCAGTTCTCCAGGTCGATTCCGCCGAAGGCACGATAGTCTTCAACATTCGCGGTCACGAGCACAAGGTCATTCACGCTGGCGATAGCGGCGATCTGTCCATCGACAAACGGGGGCATCTTTCCGGCGTTTGCGAGCCGGGCGCGTTCAGAGGCATGCCAGGCCGCCGCTGCTCCGTCGTAGGGGAGAATAGGAATCGTCGCGCCCACAACCTCGTTCAGGTACTTCTCAATGGCCTTTCGCTTCATGGAGTCTGGCAGGCGGCAGGAGCCGTAGAGAAGTTCGTGCCAGACCACACTTGCCGTGACAAGTCGCCCCTCATGACGCCGGAGGCCTTTCATGACCCTGTTGTTGGGACGTGGACGCAGTGGTTCGGAGAGTATGTTGGTGTCGAGGAGGTAACGGGCCTTCATAAAGCTACATCCCGCCCGGCTGAAGGATCCCGGGGGAAGAGAGCCGGTTCAATTCCCAAATCGGCGACGTTTACTTCGTTCCGGAACTTATCGAGCGCTTCCCGGAAAGTCCTGCCACCGGCCAGAAACCGTTGGTAGTCCTTTATGGAAACCAGGACTGCGACGGGCTCCCCGCGGCGAGTCAACTCGATGGCAGCGCCTCCTTCCGCGCCGTGCACCAGTTGCGCAAGCCGATCTCGTGCCTGTGCAATCGAATAACGTTTTGGCATACCTCCTCCAATATGGCTATCTACATAGCCATATTACACCGATCCCTGCCCCAGGCGCAATACCTGGGGCTGTGCACGGCGCATGGACTCACGGCAGCCCCGACTATCCCGCGATCTCTTCGACTTCGAGACCGGACTTCACGCGAGGCAGCAGAAGAAAGAGCAGCGCGGCGACGAAAAAGGAACCGGCTACGAGCAACGTCAGCGCCCACTGCCAGCCAAGCCAGTCCTGGATCGCCTTGGAGACCAGCGCCGGGAAAATCGCGAGACCCAGCTGAATCCCCGTGGATGCGGTGAACGCCGCTCCGGTGGTTCGCACCCGGGTCGGAAAACTCTCGGCCACCAGTGTGCCCAGCACGGTGATCGCCCCGTAAACGAAGACCGTCATCAGGGTGTAGCAGAGAAAAATCTCTGCGAAGGTTCGGCTCCACCAGATGAGGCCCACGAGCGCTATCGTGCCCAGGAGGACCCAGATGACGAAGGTGTTTCGCCGCGTGAGATAGAACTCACCGACAATCGCGGCCGCTACATAGCCCAGCGCGCCAATCCCGAATCCGATGCCGACGATCAGCTTGGCCTGCTCCGGTGTGATCTGTTTTACGGTTTCGAAGTAAGTTGGAAAGTAGAAGGCCGAACCTCCATAAGCGCCGCCGAACATGAACGAAGCCAGGAAGCCGACGATCGTGACCCGGCGGTAACGGGGTTGAAAGAGTTCCGCGAGACGCCGGTACCAGGCCTGTGGCTTCGCATCGGAGCCACGCTGCTCGGCCCTCGAGCGCTCGAACCGCGCGGTTTCCTTGAGGTACCGTCCGAATATGAACGCCGCCGGCGCCGCCAGTATCGCGGGCACGAATACCCAGCGCCACGACAGCTGGAGCCGATCGAGGACCAGCGAAGCGATCAACGAAGCGAAGAACCAGCCAAGCGGGTAGCCGGCCTGAAGGAACCCGGTCAGGACGCCACGATATCGGGCCGGCGAGACTTCGGTGACGATAATCGTTTTGACCGGTGACATCGCGTTGGAGAAGGTGAATCCGAGCCCGCGCAGCAGGGTGAGCACCACGATATTCGGCGCAAGCGCGTGAAGGGTGACAAAAATCGCCGTGCCGACGAGCGTACTTTGAAACATCTTTTTCCGGCCGAGTACGTCGGTCAACATGCCGATGGCCAGTACACCGACGCTCGAGAGGGCGAACGAAGCGCTGAGGACCCACCCGATCGCCTTCAGGCTGATGCCGAAGTCCCGGAGTATGGAGGGAATGACGTAGCTGAAGAGCGCCTCATCCGTCCTGGCGAGCGTATAGCCCGCGAGGCAGATCAGGAATACATGGAAGGGATAGCCCCTGACTTCGACCCAGAATCTACGGATCGGTCCGCGGCGGCGCTCGGCCGCAGCGGCTAAGTCGGATGCGGTCATCTCGGAGACGGCCTCACGCGGAGCCGCTGAGCACGCGAAGAGGGTTTCGCCCTCGCAAAGCCCCGACCCGCGTTGCGGCTGGCCGGACTACTTGCTGTCCGACGGGCGGGGAGCCGGTTGCGGCGGACCCGACTTGAGTGGTTCGGATATGTGGGAATGTACTACCCGCCATTCCCCCTTGCGCTTCTCGAGGATGAAGGTGGTGCGTCCGTCAGCTTCGGAGCGCACGCCGGCGGGCGTGATCATGACCGTGTGCCAGGTCCAATGCGCCCAGGCGGTGTCGTCGCCGACAAGGTGGATTTTCATGTCGTCGTTCCGCTTCGTGGTCACCTTTACCCCCGATGCGGCGGCCCGTTTGGCCGCGGCCAGCCGTTGTTCAGTGGTCAAGTACTTTATCGTGAAGAGCGGAAAAGACTCCACGTCGAGATCATAAACGGCTACCGACCCTGGAACATCCCCGTCGTTGATGGCTTTGTTGAAACGATCGACCAGCGCAATGATCTCCGCCTTGGCTTTCTCGTCATCCGCGGCTTCGGCATGCCATTCGACGGGAGCCACGGCCATCGCTACATCCGCCCGCAGGACCGCGGCGTTGACCGGCAGGAGCCCCAAAAAGGCCGCCAGGATCGCCCTGGCCGTCCATACCCCTAGATTCATGACCACTCCTCCTGAAAAATTCGAGTGTCCGGGCAATGCGTAGGTGGGCCGGACATGAAGTCTGCTCAACTGGAATGGAATCGCAGGAGGTTGTTATAGGCTTAGGACAACCGCATGTCAACCCGGTTCCTCCGGCGTCATCGCCTCCGATCGGTCGCAGCCTCGGTACTTACCTTGATATTGCCACTGATCGTCTCCACGCTCACCGGCGACCCGCCGGCGCCGACCCGTCCCCGTGCTTCTCGCACGGCCGCCTTCCGCGTCGTGGCAAGGCCGAGCGACGGATCGATCGCGATTTCACCGCTGACCGACTTGAGGTCGACGTCGGCGTTGAAATCTTTCTTGACCCGTAACTGTACATCCCCGCTGGCCGAACGAAGCTCTATCGGAGCCCGCCGGTCGAGCCGGTCGACCATCACCAGCACATCGCCGCTCATGGTCTTCGCCGTTACGCCGCCCGCGGCAGCCTCGATCCGGATATCGCCGCCCACGCTTTTCGCCGATACCGGGCCTTCGACGCCGCTGATCTGTATGGGACGGGCGATCGTCTCGATCGAGGAAGCCAGGACGCCTCGGGGGATCCTGAGTTCGTAATCGGCTTGGGGCGGTGCGCGTTCCGGCCATTCCGCGCTGATCTCCACTTTGGAACCGGAGCGGCTGACCTTGATATTCACCGACGACTTGTCGCCGATATCGATGCCATGCCGGATGAGCTTGATCTCCCCGCGGGATTCATTCCAAGTCGAAATGGAGATGCCACCCAGCAGATTCTTCATCACCAGCTCGTCGCCTTCATTCAAGGGAAAGGTCTCGGACCTCACCGTTCTCATGTCGCCCGCGGTCTCGGTATCGGACGGAATGATAATCTGGTCTCCCTTCGACGTCGTGATCCGGGTCCCTTCGTCAGACACCTGGATCGATGTAGGAAAATGGTCGCGCATCCCGGTCAGGAATAGGCCGACCGCCGCGGCCGCGCCGAGGGACAGCGCGAGGAACCCTCCAAGAAACCAGGGCCAGATCCGGCGGCGCCGGTGCACCGGTGGAACGGGTGCAGGGTAAACCCCGGGCGAAGGATAGGCGCCCGTCATCCCACCGGATGCGCCTGCCTCCGCTTCCGATTGCAAGGGACGCGTCGGCTCTTCGGTTACCGAGAGCAATCCGGTGGCGTTGCCGCATCGCCTGCAGAAACGCATCTCCGGCCTCAGCTCCGCGCCGCACTGCCTGCATTGAATGGGCATAAAAACCGTTCACCCCCGGCGAAAATCTCGCGGCACCCCTGTCCAGGTCCACCAAGGTCCCATTATACACGCCGGATCACCCGATACCCCTCAACCAAGCGGCCTGGAGAGGATCCGGCCGGACGTCTCCGCCGTCGCTATCCCGATCAGGCGGACAGGCCATCCTTGGACGCCAGCACTTCGTTCAGGAACCATGCCTGCTTCTCATGAACCTGGACGAAGCGGGTGAAGAGATCCGCGGTGCCCGGGTCTCCGGCACGGGAGGCCACTTCAACCGCCTCGCGCATCTCCTGAATGACCCGATCATGGTTTTTCCTCGCCCCCTCCACCATCTCGCGCATGTTGAGGCGGGCCGGGGCGATTTCGGTCGTCCCGCGCTCCGGGAACTGACGGGGATCGGTAACCGGATACCCGCCGAGGATGCGCACGCGTTCGCCCAGCTCATCGATGGTTCCCAGCACCGCCGTCGCATGATCGTCGAACAACAGGTGGAGATCCCGAAAGTGCGGGCCGTAACTCTCCCAATGGTACTTCTTGTAATTCGCATACATCAGAAAGGCGTTGGCAATCTGACGCTGCAGACATTCGATGGTTTCGGTTTCAGCTTGTATAGTCGTTTTTGACATGATCATTCCTCCCTTCGTTTCGATGAACAAGCCCTGCAGTGGCCGAGCAGCTCCAATCGGAAGCCGGTCACTTTGAATCCCGGATGCGGCCGAATGCGCCGCAGTCCGGGCGCATGGGCTCCGGGCTCGAGATCGGTGACCCGCCCGCAGCTCAGGCATCGGGTATGAAAGTGCGGGTCGGTGCGTATGTCGTAACGGGCAGCGCCGTCCCCATAAGTGAGTTTCGTGGCCGCTTCGCACGCCACCAGGGCCTCCAGATTCTTGTAGACTGTGGCGAGGCTGATGTTCTTCATCCGTTTCCGCACTCCGAGATAGACCTCCTCGGCAGTGGGATGATGGTCGACCCTGCCCAGAAAATCGAAGACCGCCGACCGCTGCCGGGTGACGTGGCG
>JACQTD010000119.1 GCA_016210985.1 Acidobacteriota bacterium | reverse complement strand
GGGCCAAGGCCCAGGAGGTCATCCTGGAACTCCTGGGTCTTCTCAACCCCCCACCCGAACCCTCGACATTACCTGCTGCACGATTGCTTTGTTTTTCCTTGTCGCCCCCACGTATCAGAAGTTTACCAAAAGGAGATGGAATGTCGGGAATGAAGCTGAACCAACAAGGGATACTGAAGGCACTCTCAGGGATCAAGGATCCGGACCTGGGCAAAGATATTGTGAAGCTCGGGTTTATCGGCAACCCCAGGGTTGACGTCGATAGAGCGGCCGGGGTTGGGGAATGCTTTTTCGAACGCTTCTCTGCGGTCCTTGATCGATTCTCCATCGGTGAGACGCTCTGTGCTAGCATCACGGGTGAGTCCGAAGGACCTTTCCCGAAATGAGGGCGATTCACCGGGCCGTGGATCATCGATTATGCGTCGCGCCGCTTTCTACTCGGTTCTTTGGGTGGTTCTGGCAGTTATCGCTGCTCCGCCCAGGCTTCAGCCTGGATTAGTGGGAGCAGCTCGCTTGAGCGCGACGGGAGGACAGAGACGATCGACCAAAAACCCGGCGGCGGCAAACCCTCGAACGCAGGAACAAGCGTCGCGGCGGATGGCCGAGGCGAAATTTGAAGAGGGACAGCGGGACCACGAATCCGGGAATCTTGCAGCGGCGATCGAGAAGTACTCCGCGGCGCTGGAGGTGATACCCGATTTTAATGAGGCGCTCTATCAACGGGGCATGGCCTACCTGGCGCTGAAGAAGAACGATCTCGCGGACGCCGATCTGGCTCGGGTGATCGAAGCCGGAAAAGCGGTGCTGGCCTCCGATTCCGGCGCGGCCGATCCGGCTGTCCGTGGATTCTTTGCTCGGGCGCACAGCGCGCGCGCCGAGCTGCGATTGGCAGCCGGGGCACAGGCGGAGGCGGACGCTCATTTCCGATGGGCGCTTGAACTCGACCCCACGCTTCTGCGGGCAAGGCTGCTCTGGGCGGCGAATCTCATGGAAAGAGGCGCTCACGAGCAGGCCGAGAAACTGTTGCTGGACGCCGGGAACGCGGGAACGCTGTCACCGGATTTGCTTACGATGCTCGGCCACGCGCAGGAACTGAACAACGATAGCAATGCCGCGATGGAGAGTTACGGCCGCGCCATTGAATTGGATCCCCGCGCGGTGGCCGCCCGGCAGTATCGGGCCGGCCTGTGGGCTGCGAAAGCGCAGTGGGAGAAGGCGGCGGAGGACTTGGCCGTGGTGATGAATTCGGAACCCTCATTTGAAAACGCGCTGGCTCTCGGACGGCTGTGGAATAGGGCAAACCAGCCGGAACGGGCTACGGCGACCTATCGCGAGGCTGTCAAGCTGGATCCCTCCCGATTGGAGCCGAGGATGGAGCTGCTCGATCTGCTGATCGCGGATCGCGCGACGGCCGAAGCTGTGACCATGGCTGATTGGATCGCGGAGCACGCTTCAGACCGCGCCGAGATCCTGGGACGCCTGGGACAGATTCTCGCCAACACCGATCCTGATCGCGCCGCGCGCACGCTTTCCCGCGCCGCTTCGCTCCAACCCGGCGAGATCTCTTATCGGATCGGATTGGGAGCCGTGCTGGTGAAGCTTCGTCGCATGCCCGAGGCCGTCGCGATCCTCTCTGATGTCCTGGAGCGATCGCCCGATAGTTATGAGGCGAGGGCCAACCTGGGAACCGCACTTTTCGAGATGAAGAACTACGCGGCGGCCGCGCCCGCTTTTGAATGGATGGTGGAGAGGAAACCGGATACGGCGGTGGCTTATTACTTCCTCGGCATTTGTTACGATAAACTGCAGATGTACGATCGAGCGCTCCGGCACTTCGAACGATTCCTCACGCTCGCCGATCCGGAACGTAACCGTGCGGAAATCGACAATGTTAGGTACCATCTGCCCGCGCTCCGGAGGCTGGTGGAGCAGGGAAAGGGAAAGGCGCGGAAACCGAAGGGTTGAGAGGCCGATGCATAGGACAGCCATCGCACTGGTGATACTCGCAGTAGGACCATGGTGCGCCACCGGCCACCGTGCTGGTGGCCTGCATTGGGGGCATCGCCCGGCCGGTCAGGCGGACCTTGAGACCGCCCAGTCCCAGTTGCATGCGCGCGACCGGCTTACGGAGGAGGAATGGAAAACGGTACAAAGGGAGACCGATGCCGCCAAACGGGTGAAAAGGCTGGCCGATCTGGCCTTTCTCCGGCTTGATCAGGCTCGGAAGCAGGTTAACACCGGGGCCTTTGACCCCGCCGGCCGCGCGCTATTGGATTATCAGGTCCTCCTTACAGCAGCCTTCGACTGCGTTGAACTCCTGACCGAGGGGAACGCCAAGCGCCAACGATCGGCCTATAAAGAGTTCGATATCAGGACGCGATCGCATATGTCGTATCTCGAACGACTGGCACGCGAGTTCACGTCGCAGAATCTGCAGGCGGGCGAAACCGTGCTCACGCAGGCGCGACGCCTTCGCGCCAGGGCGCTCAATCGGTTTTCCGGCAGCAAAATTATCAGGGTGCCCGAAACCGAGTGATCCACCGCGATCCATCGTTTGGGAAGCCGTCCGAGTATAGGTAAAGCATGGCGCTTGGCCGAGGGTGTTTGCGGACGGGTCTCACGGGCTGTCTTGGCTTGATTCTGCTCGTGGTAATTGCCGGATTCGGCTTGTTCATCCTGAGCCCCGGCACCTTCGAACGTGGCATCGAGTGGGGGCTGTACGAACCGCCCCCGGTCGCCGCCGAATATGATCCAAGCGGGTCCGAACAAACCGAGCGGTTCTTCAAAACGATCTTTGCCTTGAGCGGCCGGAACGATCGACTGCTTGGCCGGGCCCAACTGACCGAGAGTCAGGTAAACGATTACCTTCAGGACTTGCTCGGCCGCTCGGTGAACCTCAAGGGTCTCAAAGAGGTCCGCGTAGTGTTCATGAGCAGTCGCATCGACCTCTTCGCCACGCTCGATCCCTCGGAGATGGAGAGAGACAGCGAGTTCCGGGAGCTGGAGCGCCGGTTACCTGCGCCGCTGAGGGGTTATAAGACCTCCTTCCACATCCGTCTTGAAGATCCCCAGATCCTCGACCGTCGTTTCAGTTTCCGTCAGGTCTCGATGTACGTCGGCCGCCTGCCGGTGCCGATCCCCGTTTCCGACTTGACGCCCTTGCTGAAGCTCCTGCCCGGTGGGGAACTCGCGGCCGCATCCTTCGCACGAGGCATTCCCCTGCCGCATAACACGAGAGTGACCATCCTGCCTTCGAAGATTCAGGTCGCACCCGACCACTGACCGGATCGGATGTTCTCCCTTCCTGCGACCGCACGCTCGGAACGCGTCCGGTGGCCCCAGGTTAAGGCTAAGGGATGCAGGGCGGCAGTGTGACGGTCGCCCGAATAAACGCATTGGCCACCGGAGTCGGCGCGCCGGTGAAGTCGGTAAGGGTGACCGGGCTGAAAGTCGCGCCGTTGTCGCGCGACACAAAACTCCCATTGATCGGCAAACCATCCGTGTCGAAGAGCAATCCTATTCCATTGTGGTTTGGCGCGAGGAATCCTGCATAGAGGTCGCCCGAGCTGATCTGTACACCTACGGGCGACAACTCCACACTCTGATGTTTGGTCAGGTAGTTAGCGACCGGCAGTGATCTCGTGGAAACGAACAGCGGGGCTGCGCCGACAGGAAGTCTGCCCGTGCCCGCCGGGTCCGCGTATACCAGGATGGTTAACTGTTGCCCTGAGGGGTCCGTTTTGCCGTCAGGTGACTTCAGAACGAGTGTGATCTTGTCGAGGGTCGCCGGATAGCGGGAGGGGGTAAGACGGTTAATGAACATGAAACCGCCCGCCGGGATGCTCTTCCACGCGATCCGATGGTCCGCGAACAATTGCTCTGAAGGCATAATGCCCCGCGTAATCGTCAGGGTGTAGTTCGATAATGCAATGTGGGCCCGGACACCGATGACATATTGGGCTGCCTCAAGCCTCCGGGGACCGATGGCCGGCGTGGAGGTGTACTTCGTGGAGTGGTTATCGATGCACACAATCCCTTCAGGATGCTGGTTCGGCCGGCTGATCGGTGCAAACAGGAAAAAATCGAGTTGCGCCGCCGGATTGCTGCGCGTCAGTTCGATCTTGACGTTGTCGGGACGGTTCAGCGAAAATGAGTACCAGTCGTGGATGGGGCCGTTCAAACCCTCGTAATAGGCGGCGTTGACTTGGGCGACGGGATACCCCGGATCGGTCGATGATGCCGAGCCGAAGGCCATGGCCGAGGAACATCCGCCCACGGTGATGGGTTGAGCGGTATTGGGCGAGGCACCACCTTGGGCCCTCGCCATAGGGGCGCTAATTGGAAGGCTGGACATCACCAGGAGTGCGAACGCCATCACCGCCGCACAAGGCTTACTTTTTCCTATGTACATCCCACTTCTCTCATCGCTGGAAAACAAACTACCGGGCCGCTGAGTTATTCCATACTTCAAAATTCCTTTCGGAATTGGTCCTCATCGAAACCGAAGTAAAACTTGGAGCCTATCCGGACGATCGGCCGTCTGATCATATTGGGCTCCTCCGCCATCAGCTTGAGCGCCCCCTCAATCCTGAAAGGCCTTTTTCAGCTCCTCACTGGTCAACGTAGCCGTGCCCAACTTTGCGATGACGACACCGGCGGCGCCATTGGCGAGGATGGCGGCTTCCAACGGGGATCCGCCGCTTACGCAGGCCAGCCCGACGGTGGCCATCACCGTGTCGCCCGCTCCGGTGACATCATAAACTTCGCGTGTTCCCGCCGGCACGTGCTCGGGCGGCGCCTCGCGCGAGAAGAGGCTCATCCCGTCCTCGCCGCGCGTGACGAGGAGGTACTCACAGTCGATCATCCCGAGGATTACCGCAGCCGCTCGATGGAGCGAATCCGTATCGTGAATCTCGACCTGCGACACGCGCTCCGCCTCGCGGTGATTCGGCTTGATCAGAGTTACGGGCTGATAGTGCCGGAAGTTGCGTATCTTCGGGTCGATGAAGACCGGCAGCGATTTATTCCTGGCCCACTCCAGCAGATACCTCAGATATTCGGGCGTGAGCGTGCCTTTGTCGTAATCCGAGATAATCACGCCTTCGACCTCGGTGAGTACCCGGCGCGCAGCGTCCAGAAGGGCCTCCACAATCGAGGTCGCGGCCAGCTTGCGACACTCCTGGTCGGCCCGCACCAATTGCTGCTGGTGCGCCATGATGCGGGTCTTGGTGGTAGTCGGCCGGGAAGCATCCCGGAGCATCCACCGGGTATCGACCCCGGACTGGCGCAGGCGCTCGATCAGACGCTCACCCCAGGCATCCTTCCCAACCAGGCCGATCGGTTGAGGTGCGGCGCCGAGTGCCAACAGGTTGTGAACCACATTTCCCGCTCCCCCCAGCTCCTCGGTTTCCCTTTCTATCTCGACCACCGGGACCGGAGCCTCGGGCGAGATTCGCGTCGCTTTCCCCCAGACAAATCGATCGAGCATGAAATCACCCGTGACCAGCAATCGTCGGCCACGGAATCGATCGATCAATTCTGCGGCTCTGCTTCCTGAGAGTAAGGTCATCTATTATATATGAGTCTGGAAGGCATTGCGTGCACCATTCTAATAATACCGGCAATCCCGAAGTAGGCAAAGGCGCCAGAAAACTCCATAGACACACCATCCCCCGCCGTCGTAAGACAGCTGAAGCCCCATGAAGCCCGTCAGCGGGCATGCCGGATGTCGGTTCCTGACCGATCCCGCTCAGGCACACCTTCCGGCGCCGTGCTAGCAAGGAGTTGATCCGCAGCCTCGATGACACGCTCGACCGCAACGTAATGGATACGCTGTTCGGGATCGAGCAGATGTCCAGCAGGATCCGTCTCAGTGCGGACTATCACGTGTGGAACCATCCCCCAGGGTCTCCAGACAATAGGATTGGATGCGCCAAATACGACAACGGTTGGGCACCGCATGGCTGCCGCAACGTGGGCAGGTCCGCTGTCGTTACCGATAAAGAGTCTGGCCATCGACGAAATAGCCACCAATTCCTGGAGGGGAAGGTCCGTGAATGTAAAGGTTGGAACTCCCGCGAACCCCTTGATAGCATCCAGGATATGTCCTTCGTGCGGGGCGGCGACCAGGGCCGTGGGAAGACCGTGCCGGTTCGAGAGATGGCGCACCACCTGGGCGAACTTCGTTGATGACCAGCGTTTGCCTTCCAAGGTCGCCGCCGGATGCATCAGCACGAATGGCCCGCGCAGGCCGGCACGTGCCAGTCTTCGGGTCAGGTGGGACTTCGCTGCCTCACTGGGATGCAGGCTCGCTTGGGGTACGGGATCGACGGGCACGCCAAGCCATTTTAGGAGACCCAATTGCTGCTCCACGGAGTGTATTTCAGGCTTTTGCCAGATCTGGTCCGGGGGTGGAGCACGGCGGTTAAGCAAAAAACTGTATTGATAATCCCGGTACCCGACTTTCAGGGCTGCTCCGGTCGCGTAAGTGAGAAAGGTGGAGGTCGTCCCGCCATGAAGGTTGACGGCCAGGTCATAACCCTGTTTACGAAGCCGCTTGATCAGCCGCACCCGCTCTACCGCGTCGTGCCACTGGTTCAGGGCCCGATTAACGACGATGAGTTCGTCGATTCCCGGATGGCCATGGAGCAGGGGAGCGGAGGTCTTCTCGAGGAGGACCGAGACCTTCAGGTCGCCCCGCCAGGCTCTGAGCGCCGTCAGACATGGCGTCATCAGCACCGTGTCGCCGATGGAGCGAAGACGTACGAGGAGCACATTCCGGATGTCTCCGTGACCCTTGTCATCCGTCTCATCGACCAGGGCCTCAGCCCTCGGGCTTTTCGATGACTGCTTCATCAATCAGCATCACGGGAATTCCGTCGCGAATGGGGTAGACGCGACGGCAAACCGGGCAGCGCAAGCCTTTACCGTCGGAGGTGAGCACGACCTTGGCCCGCTCGTTCTCGGTTCGAACGCAGGCTGGACACGCCAGGATCTCGAGCAAATCTGGGTTGATGCTCATTCCGCACCCGGCCCTCTGCGAGAGCCGCTTTGAATACCGATGGTAATCTACATCAGCACCTGGGGGTTGTCAAAAACGCCCCCCTTTCGTGCGCTCGGCTTGCCCCGATCAGTTCTTACTGTAGAATTAGCCGTCTTGTCGAGATGTTGATAGAAGTAACCAGTCTCACGAAACGCTACGGCGACATCACCGCCGTAGACGATGTCTCCTTCCAGGTCGATCGGGGTGAGATCCTCGGATACCTCGGACCCAACGGTGCCGGCAAGAGCACGACGGTCAAGATGCTCACCGGAATCATCTCTCCCACGGGCGGGCGAATCGTCATTGACGGCGTTGAGCTCTCCCCCACCACCCTCGAAGTGAAGCAGCGTATCGGCTATGTGCCGGAGACGGGCGGCGTGTACGAGAGCCTTACCGGCTTTGAATTCCTCCAACTGATCGGCCGGCTTTACCACATGCCGGAGGAACTGATCGAGCGGAAGATTCGCGAGTTTTTCAGGCTCTTCAACCTGGAGCAGTTTGCTCACGAGCGGCTCTCAAGTTACTCGAAGGGCATGCGGCAGAAGGTCCTGATCAGTTCGGCGCTGATCCACAATCCGGAAATCATCTTCTTCGATGAACCGCTTTCGGGTCTTGACGCGAACTCGATGCTCATCTTCAAGGAGTTGATACGGAATCTCGCAGAGCAGGGCCGGACCATCTTTTACAGCTCGCATGTGCTGGATGTCGTCGAGCGCGTCTGCCGCCGCGTCATCATTCTCGATCACGGGAGGATCATTGCCGATGCGCCCGTTGAGCAGCTCAAGGAGATGACCTCGGAGGTTTCGCTCGAAGGTGTTTTCAGGCAACTGACGGACACCAGCGACATCGGTGAAATCGCCCGGTTGTTCTCCGAAGCCGTAAGCGCCAGGTAGGCACAACCCGCGTGAAGAAGGTCTACGACGCTTTTATCCGCCGCCTGGCGGTCCTGCTCTCTTATGCGGGCGTCGACGCCATACAGTACCAGGCGCTGCTGCAGGCTTCGCTCGCCCTCGATTTCAGGAGCACCAGTCTGATGCCCCAGCGGGGCACGAGCGGATCGAAATCAGCCCTGCTGACCACCAGTTTCATCTATCTGATGGTCAGTTCCATCATGGGGGTCTTTCTGCTCACCCAAGGCAGCCTGCTGCTCTTCACCTGGGTGATCCTCACCTACTCGATGGTGATGCTGGCGATGGCGGTCCTGATCGAGTTCGGCTCCACCGTAATCAACCCGGACGATTTTCACATCCTGGGGGCCCGGCCGGTCTCCTCGCGGACCTATTTCGCCGTGAAGTTCTCCAATCTCGCCTTCTATATCCTGATCTTCGGAACTTCATTGAATATCGTGCCGGCGATCCTCGGAGCCTTTCTTCCGGAGGCCCGCTTCTACTACCCGGTGCTCTACTTCGCTGTCGCCATGCTCGCCTCGCTCTTCATGGCCGGCGTCATCGTGGCGGTCTATGGCGTTCTGATCCGGATCTTCAACTATGAACGGTTCAAGGACATCATCGCTTACTTTCAGATCGCCTTCTCCTTCCTGACCTTCTTCGGATACCAGTTAATCCCCCGCTATCTCGAGGAAAATGTCGGTTCCCTGGGTACGTTCGTACCGGTACGGTGGATGGAGGCGACGCCCTCGCTCTGGTTTGCCAGCATGGTCCAATTGGGTTTGGGAGTGGTCGACCGGCGTACGGTACTGCTCTCGCTGGCCGGCTTCGCGGCGGTCTTTATCTTCACCGCGATCCTGACACGCAGCGTTTCCATCCACTACGCGGAATTCATTTCACGGATGCTCTCGACGTCGTCGACCCGGCGGCCCGCACAGCCGGCACGTTCCGACACCGGCCGATTGGGGCCGGTCCTGCGCCTCTGGCTGCGCTCGAGCGAGGAGCGGGCGTTTTTTCATTTCATCGTGCTCATGATCCGCCGTAACCGGCAGCTCAAAATCCAACTCTATCCGAACCTTGGAATCATCTTTGTCTTTCTCGCCATTGCCCTGGTGGATCATAGGACCATGATCGATCCGTTGGCGGAGAACCGGCTCGAGATGTCCACCGTCGCCCCGGTGGCCGCTTTTCTCTTCGCTGCGCTCGGGATCACTTCGCTGCTGCCATACTCGGATGAATACCAAGGAAGCTGGATTTTCGCGCTGGCGCCCCTGCGGAGGAAGGACCACATCCTGCGCGGCATCAAGAAGGCGGTGCTGGCCATGGTCTTCCTGCCGGTCTATATCCTCAACGCGACCGTCTTTGCTTTCTTCTGGCCCGTGCATCATTCACTGATCTACAACTTGTATGCCCTGCTAGGCGGCTATCTCCTCATGGAGGTCCTGCTCTTCCGCCTGAGCGATCTGCCGTTCACGCTCAAAATCGTAAAGGGTCTTCAAAACCAGCGGTTGATGTTGGTGCTCTTCTTTCTTCCCATCGCAGGGTTGATGGTCTATCTGCAGAAATTTGCGTTCCGGTCTCCGCTGGGCTTCGTGGCTACGATGGCCGCTATGCTCCTCATCAGCACCGTACTGTCCCGGATCAATGCCGGGCGGTTTTCCCGCGCGGTCGCTTCGGCGGCGGGCTGAGCCACCGTCCGAGCAGCCCCCTGGGACCGCACGCGCCCAGCGTGGGGTCCCCTGGAGTTTCTACATTTTACAAGTGGAAGCCAAGTGAATCACTAACCACCGCAGAGACGG
>JACQTD010000111.1 GCA_016210985.1 Acidobacteriota bacterium | reverse complement strand
CTCCTATCAGCACCAGGTGCTCGTCTTCACGTGTCATCATCACCGCCACCAGTGGCTGCGCGACCGTCTGGGACCCGCGTTCGACGAACGCGTTCATCTGCTCCGCCTGGAACCAATCTGTCATAATTAGCTCTCGGACTTTTCCTGATGAGGCGCGGCGATGGCTGCACTTCATGTCCGTCCGTTAGGCGAGGGAGGAATCTTGTCAAAAGAGATCTGGCTTGGCCCCATCCTGGGTGGCCATCGCGCACGCCTGATCAATCGTTGCGCCTCGTTGCTCGACAGCGGGCCCGCAACCCGCCTGCTCTACCTGGCCGCTTCCTATCCTCTGCTTGAATCGGTATCAACCCGTCTGCTCGCCAGCCTGAGTCGGCGGGCACTCTGGGGCGCCGTCCCCGTCTACCTCTTTCGTGGATTTGTCCGGCGCCTCCTCGCCACCGCCCTCGAGGAGGATACCGGGCTTCCGCTGGCCGGCAGAGGGGCGATTGACCGTGAAGTCCTTCCGCTCGCCCGCAGCCTGATCTCCCGCATCGTCAGGCGGCTCACGCAATCGGGCCGGATCCGCGCATTCGCGCCCCTGGCTTCGAACGATGGATGCATCAACAGCATAGCCGGCGTGATAGGTGAAATTCAGCGGGCAGGAATTACGCCGGAAGAATTCGAGCGCATTGTAGAGCGGCGATCCGCCGACCACCCCCTCCCTAGCCGCCTGGATGCCGTAGCCGATGCGACTTCGGCGGAGGAATTGCCCGCCGGCCTACGCGCGTCTCACAAGACCGGCCATCCCGCCCGGCAAATCGACTTCGACCGGGAAATCGGGCTGGTCTACTCCCTCTATCACAAGGCGCTTGAACAATTTCGATTGACGGAGGTCGATGCCGATCAGCTCCGGGCCATTGCGGTCCTTCGCGGCGAAATCAATGGTCAACGCGTGCGGCTGCCATGGTTGGAGGACGTGCAGTTGCTGGTGCTCGATGGCTTCTTTGACTTCACGCCCGCACAGGGGCTGATGCTCCGATGGCTCATCCCGCGTGTGCCGGAGGTGATCGTCAATGTCAATTGGGACGAACGCAATCCGGAAATCTTCAGCCCCTTCCGGGAGACGCTTGACCAGCTCCGCGCCATGGCCGCATTCGAAATCCGTCCCCCGGAACCAAGCGACTCCCACCCGGCCGGGTTGGCGGCGCTGAAGCTCGACCTCTTCAATTCTGCCCGCTCCGTCCCGCATAGCGGCAACGAGGTGCCCCCGCCGGACAGCGGGACTGATCATACCTCGATAGAAGCATCGGACTCCGGCGTGGAACTTCTGGAGTGCAGTGATCGCGCGACCGAGGTCCGCTCGATCGCACGCGAGATCAAGCGGCTTGTGCTCATCGAGAAATACGCTTTAGGAGAGATGGTCCTGATCGTCAGGGAACGGTCATCGTATGCCGATACCATCCAGCGGATCTTCGCCGATGAAGGCATCCCTACCGGATTGGAGCCGCGGATACCGGTAACCGATGTGCCGGCGGTCAGAGCTGCTGTGAAGCTACTCAGGTTAATGGCTGAAGGGAGAGGTCATGGCGCGCGGGGTGTGCGTGCCGGCGAACTGGCCGACGTGCTCAAGACCGGGTACTTCCAACCGTCGCGGACGGCACTCGCGGAATTGAACTGTCTGTTGAAGGAAGTCGAGGCCGGGGACCTCATCCGCGAGGAGGCTGCCCGGGTCATCGTCCCGGCAGAGGGACCGGATAGTCCCGGTTCGGCCCGGACATCGGGAGCCGGACGCTGGGACGTCGATGCGTTAGAGAATGTCATCGCGTATGTCGGGAGCGATCTGAGCATCCCGGAGTGGATCGCCCGGGCACGGAAGCTCTACGCCGGGCTGACGCCTTCCCGTTCAGGTCTGATTCCACTCCCTTCCAACAGCTCCGAAGATGAGACCTTCGCCGGGGATGGAAACGAAGCCCCCTCGCCGGATGAGGAGGCGGAGGAATGGCCGGCGACGTCCCAGAGCTGGACGCTCCGGCGGCGCGAGATTCACCCGCTGGCGATCGCCTGGGCGAAGCTGGTTGTTGAGCACCTGCGTGCCTTGCTCGTGGCGGTTCCCAGTGAGGGCCGGGCTCAAAACCTCAGTGCGGCCATACTGAGCCTCTTCCGTCACCTCCAATACGGGGAGCGCATCGCGCGACCCCTATCCATGTCAGCGTCAAGGCTCGGGCTCGATCAGATAGCCCTTGATCTCCGGGGACTGGAGGGACTGCGTCGTGCACTGGCGGCGGCGGCCAAGGCATTCGAGATCAGCGACTCCGTCCTCGAAATCGAGGGCGATCCGGGCATGGCGACGCTACCCGCGTTCGTGGAAGAGGCACAACGGTGCCTCCGGGCACAGACGCTGCGTGCGGGAACATCGGACCCGGCCGGCCTGGCCGTCCTGGAAGCCACGGACATTCGCGGCCTCCGGTTCCCGGTGGTTTTCCTCGCCGGACTCGTCGAGGGCGGCTTCCCGTTACGCGCCGGCCGTGACTGGATCTATCCCCACGAAGAACGCGAGCGGCTTAAAGAATACGGCCTGACGCTTGAGGACATCTCGCCCGCGACGCTGCTCAAGGAGGAGCATTACCTCTATCAGGTCGCCTGTCGCGCGTCGGAGCGGCTCTACCTGAGCCGCCCCGTAATCGCGGAGGATGGAACCGAGACTGTCGCATCGTATTTCATTGAGGAGATCGAACATGCGCTTGCACCACGGAAAATCTGCCGGCGCACCATCCGAAGCGACTACGACGGAAACGACCTGCTCGCAGCCTCAACGGGTTCCGAGCTCGCGACTGCAATCAGCCGGCAGGAAGAACGATGCTTGCAGGGTGACCGCGACCACCGGCTCCTGACTTCCGCTGAACTCGGGCGGTTGATCTCCTGGAGCAGAGACCGAGGCCATTTGAGCGATCTTGCGCTTCGGAGGATCCGGATCGGCCGTGAGCGCGCCGGTCAGGCATTCGGGCCCTTCGACGGAAGGCTGGACCGGAGGGAACTATTCGATATTCTGGAAGCGAGCTTCGGGTGTGAACACACTTTCAGCGCCAGCGAGTTGAATCTATATGGTAATTGTCCCTACAAGTTCTTCGCCGAGCGGATCCTTAAACTGGAACCTCGCGTCGAGGCGGCGCTCGATCTGGCGGCGACCGAGGAGGGGCAACTGCTTCACGAAGCGCTTCGGAGGTTCTTTTCCAATCGTCGGGGGAGATCCCTCCTCCAGGCCGAGCTCGTCCGGTTGCAGGAGGAGATGGGCGGCATCGCGGACGAGATTTTCGACGAGCATGCCTCACGCGTGCCCCCGCTCAACCCCCGTATCCGGTCGCTTGATCGTGAAATCCACAAGATCATCCTGAATCAGGTGGTCGCCTACGAACGCGAGCTGCAGCAACGCACGCAGGCGCTCGGTGTGGTTCCAACCTTCGTCGAGTGGGCCTTTGGCATGAAGTCGGTGGCGAGTGATCCTGAGTCCACATCCTCGTTCCTCGAGATTCAGCGGAGGGCATCCCCGGCGGCCGGAGAAGCGGTTCGCCTGCGGGGACAGATCGACCGGATCGACCTGGCCGAGGACGGAACCACGATTGCCTATGACTACAAGCGATCAGGCGGCTCGGGCGTGAACGACATGAAAGCGGGCCGCGACCTGCAACTGGGCATTTATCTTGAAGCCGTTGAGCGGCTCCTCCGGCCGGGTCAAACGGTGGCCGGCGGCGGCTACTACCTGTTGCGCGGGTCCGGCGAGCGGCGCAACAAGGGGCTCTACCGGGCCGCGCTGAAGGCGTACACGCAAATCGGACTTCGCGGCGGGAAGGTCCCGTCCAACTTAAGTGAGGAGGACTGGCAAGGCCTTCGCCAGGTTATGTTGCAACACATTTGGAGCTTCATCGACCGAATCCGGACGGGAGACTTCAGGCCGGTCCCTTCTCTCGGGTTGAAAACGTGCAGCCATTGCGACTTCTCCGCCGTCTGTCGCTACGAGCCCTATCGCATCCGCCAGAAAGATGCCCGATGGGTAGGGTCATGCTGAAGGAAGAACAGCGTCTGGCCGCGTTCACGCTTGACCGTCACGTGTCGGTCACCGCCGGACCGGGGGCGGGCAAGACCCGGGTCCTCGTCGAACGCTATCTCCACATCCTGGCGACCCAGGAGATCGCCGTCGACCAGATCGTCGCGCTCACCTTCACCAACCACGCCGCCCATGAGATGCGCCACCGGCTTCGCGCTGAATTGGAGGAGCGGCTCCGGTCCGCCACGCCGGAACAAAGGGCCAAATGGATCAATTACAAGCGAACGCTTGATGGCTCGATCATCACGACCATCCATGGCTTCTGCGCACGGCTCCTGCGCGAATTTCCGGTCGAAGCGAAGGTCGATCCACAATTTCTGCTCCTCGAAGGACATCAGTCGGCGCTGCTTCTCGAAGGCATAGTTGAATCCGCGCTTACCCAGCTGATCAGCTCCGATGATGACGCCGTCCTGCGGCTTGCGGCAGGTTACGGAAGGGCGAATCTCGTCGCGGCCATGATGCGTATCTACCGGGAGCTGCGCGATCAGGGCCTATCGATCGATCGCGTGATCGAGGCAACGCAATCGGCGCACCGTCCCGCGGAGGATCTCCAGTCCGCGGTTTCGGAGCTCGACGGGCGGATGAGGGAGTTTCTCTCCGCCAGCGGACTTCCACCCGGCGCCGAAGGGAAGCGGGCGGCAGCCGAGGCCGCCTGGCCCTCGCTTCTCGATCTGCTGCGGGCCGAGCCGGGTTCGCGGCCGCTGGTTGAGATCGTTCACCCGCTGATCCGATTTCGATCCGCGCGGCCTTCAGCCCGCGGGAATCTTGCCGGGATGGTGAGGGAGCTGGACGAATTGATCTGGGCGGAGAAGCTGTCCGGCCGGGTGCCCAGGCTCTATTTCGATCAACTCGCGCGAGCGTACGCCGTCGAGATCCTGCACGTTCTTGGAACGGTTGAGCAACGGCTGGCGGAAGAGAAACAGCGACTCCAGGCGCTCGATTTTGACGATCTGCAGGTCGGCGCGCTGGAGCTGCTTCGTGTGCACCCCGAGGTCATCCGGCGGATCGGGAACCGATACCGGTTCTTTCTGATTGATGAATTCCAGGATACTAACGGGCTGCAGCGGGACCTCCTGCAAGCGCTCGCGCTTTCGGCGGGCCGGCAAGCAAATATTTTCATCGTCGGTGACCGGAAGCAGTCGATTTACGGTTTCCGGGGCGCGGACGTCGACGTATTCAGGGAGATGACAGGTTATCTGGAGAACCGGGGGGGAATCACGGTTCCATTGCACCTCAACTTCAGAAGTCAGCCGCATCTGATCGGGTTCTTCAATCATCTGTTCGCACAGGTTTTCAGATCGCCCGGGGACGTGACCGTCGAGGAGCTTGGCCAGCTCGGTTTCGTTGAGCATGAACCCGGGGTCGACGAGAGGCCGGCATCCCATCCCCCGCCGCTCGTGGAACTGATGGTCGTGGACGGCTCGTCGGCGGATCGGCCCATCGGGGTGGAGTCCGCGGCAGCCCGGCACCGGGAACGGGCAGCCCGACAGGTGGCGCGATCCATTCTCGAATGCGTGGGACGAACGCCGGCTTCCGCGGGTCGTAGTGAGCCAGGAACGGCGGAGGCCCCGAAATTCACCTTTGGCCAGATTGCGATTCTCTTTCGCGCCATGACGCATGCGTCAACATACGAAATCGCGCTACGCCGTGCCGGCATTCCCTTCGTGACTCTTCATGGGAAGGGTTTCTACCAGCGGGAAGAGATCACCGACCTGATCCAATTGCTCCGCTTCCTCGACAATCAGACGGATGATCTGGCGTTGGCCGCTGTTCTTCGGTCCCCGCTGTGCGGCCTGTCCGACCATGCCCTGCTGGCGCTCCGTTGCGCGCCCACCCTGGACGAACGCTGGGAAGTAGGGCGACTCCGACGCAGGCGCGGGGTCCGAAACCTCCGGTATGCGCTCCGACACCATGCCCGGGTCTCATGCATCGATTCAGACGAACGGCCGGTCCTCGACGCCGCCGATCGGCTTCTCGCCGGCTTGATCGAAAAGCGGCAGCGCGAAAGTATCGCCGGCCTCCTGCGAAACGCGATCGATGCATCCGAACTTCGAACCGTAGTCGCCGCGAATTTCGACGGCGCCCAGCGTCTGGCCAATATTGAGAAACTCCTCGGACTCGCCGGGCGGTTCGAACGCGCGGGAACTCAATTGATCCGGGATTTTGTTCGGTATGTCCTCGATTTCGAGAAGGCCGGAGGCCGCGAAGGAGAAGAGCCGCTCGACGTTTCAGCCGATGTGGTTCGCCTGATGACCATCCACCAGTCCAAGGGTCTCGAATTCCCCGTGGTGATCATCCCCGAACTTCACAGCCGCTCGAGGAGGCGCACCGGATGGCATCTTCTCGACCGGCATTGGGGTCTTTCCATAAAGGTGCCCGACGGTCTGGGGAGAGCGCTCCAGGGCGCCACGTTCGACCAGTTGCGGAGGCGGGCCTACCTGCGGGATCAATTCGAGAGCATGCGGCTCTTCTATGTCGCGGCCACCAGGGCTCAGGACCGGCTGGTTCTCTCCGGCGTGGTAAACCCATCGCAACCGGAGGAGTCGAAAACCGACGATTGGCTGAGCTGGGTTGGGTCTGCTCTTGGGCTGGAGTCCGGAACGGACGATTCCGAGCTGACCATCGACGGCGGGCTTTCCGTTCGAATCCAGTGGGATCGCGAGACCGGGGAGACGACCCGGGCACGATTGCCTGTGGATGCGGAGGTGCGGGCGGAAGCGCCCGTGGAACGCGAATCTGCCGCCGAACTAGATTTTCCGTTGCTGGCGCCGATCCGGATCGATCAGGGAGGAGCGTCCCGGCCGTTCACCGTGACGCAGTTGCTCAACTTCCAGAGGTGTCCCCGGCAATTCTATTTCGACCGGCGGCTGCATGTTCCCGGCGACGAGGTCCTGGCGTTCTGGAATGATGCCGAGGCCCCCGAACCTCCCGCCAACCTGACGGCGACACTGAGAGGTTCCGTGATCCATCGATTCTGTGAGACGTTCGAGCCGGGGGAAGATCCGATCATCAGGTTGAGGAGGAGTCTGGCTGAAGTGCTTCGAGCAGCCGAATCCGAGTGGGGAGAGCGCGTGCGTGAGATCGATCAGGACGAGGCGGTTCGAGACCTGACGCCCCTGGCCCGGAACTATCTGGAGAGTGAGGTGCGCCGTAGAGTCGAGCGCTCAAGATCGACATCGCGACAGGGCGGCGATCTTCCCCCGGGCCCAGGCTCGCCGGGCGTCTATCACGAACTCCCATTTCAGCTTCGCCGACCACAGGGAACGCTAAAGGGATCGATCGACAAACTGCTGCTTTATGAGAACGCCAGGCCGGATCGCTCGGGTATGGATCAGCCGGTCCTCCCGCCCGGGCGGCATCGCGTCAACGCCGAGGTTATCGACTTCAAGACCAATCGACCCGGGCGCAGCCGGACTCCGGGGTCCGACCTCATTGCGGAAATCGAGCAGCTCGCCCGGGACTACCTGCTGCAGATGCAGGCTTACATCCTTGCCGTTCACGAATTATTGCCGGAGGTGGAACGGGTCAAGGGAACGCTGCACTTTCTGGCACCCGACATGGAATTTGAATTTCCGGCGGAGCTCGTTTCTCACGAAAGATCCGCGGCCGCCATCGATGATGCCATGTCGAGTATGATCAGGTCCCTCGAGTTTGATGAGTGCCCCGCCCGGCCGGAGGAGCACTGTCGTTACTGCAGCTTCCTTCAATTGTGCCGGCCTGGCCGTCAATGGACTTTCCGTCGCAGCCTGTGAAGATACCGTGGGAGGCCGAGCCGTGCGGTCATCAACGCACCCCATCGGCCTGCGGGAGTGGCCTCCCACATCACGGTTTCCCGATTGGGAATCCGACATCGATAATCCAAAGTCCTTTAGATCTTGGCCACGTACCGCTCCGGGTCATAAACATTCTTCACATCCACCAATCGAATCGGTCCGGAAGCGGCGGAGATGTCGACCAGGCTCAAGGTGCACGCCGGCGCCACGCCGCGCGCACTCACCATCTTTCCGACTTCGCCGCGCCCGAGCGCATCGGCCGCCACCACGCCGAACATCCTTCCCATAATCCGATCGATAGCGCCCGGTGAGCCGCCGCGCTGGGCGTGTCCCAGGACCACAGCCCTCGACTCGAAGCGGGTTTCGGTATGGATTTTTTCCGAGAGCAGATTGCCGATGCCTCCCAGCCTGACATGACCGAAGGCATCCACCGGGACGTCCGCGGTGACTACGGACTCGTCGACCGCCGTGGCTCCCTCGGCTACGGCAATCAGGGCATAGCGAGGTCGCTTCCGGTCTCTCGGGTTCCCGCCCAACCGCTCTTCGAGCAGTTGATAGACCAGCTGGTAGCTGAACGGGTGCTCCGGGATCAGGATCATATCGGCCCCGCCGGCTACACCGCTCCAGAAGGCAAGATGGCCTGCGTGCCGGCCCATGATTTCGACCACCATCACCATATGATGAGAGCCGGCGGGCGTGCGTGCTCTCTCGATACTCTCCAGGCAGTTCTGCAATGCGGTATCGAAGCCCAGGGTGTAATCGGTGCCCGGCAGATCGTTGTCGATCGTCTTGGGAACGCCCAGCACCGGAAGCCCCTTTCGAGATAGCTTGCTGGCCACGCCAAGCGTATCCTCTCCTCCCATGGCCACAACCGCGTCGAGCTTCAGCCGCCCGGCATTTCGGACGGCTTCATCCGACCGATCGACCGGTTCTCCGCCGCCGACCGGGGCCGCTTTGAACGGATTGGTGCGGGAAGACCCGAGGTTGGTGCCGCCGTCGCGATCCCATCGCCTGACCATGGTGTGATCCAGCGGAGTGGCCTCCTCCCAGTGGGGGTCGAGCAGCGCCTGCCACCCGTCGTGAAGGCCCATTACCTCAATGTTCAGTTCATTGCACCGCGTAACGAGGCCTTTGATCGCAGCATTGAGCCCCGGAGCGTCGCCCCCTCCAGTGAGCACGCCAACTCTCTTAATTGCCATAGTCCACCTCCGGTGATCGAAAGTGCGCAGTCTAGCCGATTCCCTCGAGGCCTGTCCAAATCAATTCGGATCTCCATCGCACGGCCTGAGGCCATCGTATAAGGTGCGAAATTCCGCCCGAGACGTGATACCATGATAACCGCTGCGTTAACCTGGCCCGGTTCGTTCTTGAGTTGAGCGCTGGCCGCTGCTGCAGGCCGTCCTTTAAATGAGTCGACGTCGAGTTCGTGTTATTGATCCTTTCCGCTGCGGTCGAGGACCGAGCGAGGAACATCGGGGATGAAGCGAATGACGAAGATAGGGATCATCCTGACCGTTGCCTCGCTGGCATCCGGTCCCGTGTGGGGAGGGGGCTGGCATTTCTCTTCCTCTTCACAGGCGAAGACCTGGACCGTCTCTAAGACCGCCGGCGCGGCTGATTTTGCCACCATCCAGGCCGCGATCGATGCGGCTAGCCCGGGTGATACCGTCGAGGTCATCGATTCGAGTACCTACATGGAAAACCTGGTGATCCGGCTGAGTAAAGGAGCGCTCACCGTCCGTGCGATGCCGGACCAGAAGCCGATCGTGAGGGGAACGAGTTCTCGGGTGATCCAGATCGTGGGCGCGCAGAATATCACACTCGAAGGGCTCGCGGTGACGGGTGGAACAGGTGATGCCCTCGAGGCCACGGGTGCACCATCGAGGGGGCTCAAGATCCGGAACTGCCGGTTCGAGGCCCTGCCGGATACCGGAATCATATTGACGAATGGCGACGAAGCCGAGATTTCGAATTGCACGTTTGTGAACCTAGGCGGACCCTGCATCGAGTTGGGGGCCGGGACATCATCGGTAATTACCTCAAACGTGTTCCTGGGAGGACCGTTGAACGGCGTTTTCGCCGATGGCATCGAAGTGATCGGCGCTTCCACTGACATTATCGGCAACCGTTTCAGTGACTTGGGCCGGATTGCGATAGCCACGTTCGTTCAGGATCCGAACTCCGCTGCACGCCAGAGCACGGTGAGGATGATCAACAACCTGATCACGTGGAGCGGGGAGTCTCCGTCGGGAACCGATGGCATCCAGCTTGTGGGGTCGCCGAATACCAACAACGATTTCACCATTGTCAATAATACGATCGTGAACAGTACCCGATTCGGCATCGGGCTGGGAATAGGGCTAGGGGACCTGCAGAGCCGGGCCCTGTTGGTCAATAACATTGTCACCGGATCGAGAGGCCGGGCTGGAGGACTGCCCGGGGATGTGGTGATTTATGGAGGTTCGGAAATCGATAGGGCAGGGACGCTTGCCCGGACGACAATCCGAAATTGCCTTATCGGAGGAGACGCCGTCTTTGCCTCCGTGGGCCGGAACGGCAATATCACCGGCGATCCGAAGTTCGTTGATCCTGCGGCGGACAACTATCAGTTGCAGCGCGGGTCCATCGCCATCGATGCGGGCGACAACGCATCGATCTCAGGGTATGAAGAGGATCTGGCGGGCAACCCGCGGGTGGCGGATGGCGACGGTAACGGCACCGCAACGGTCGATTTGGGAGCTTTTGAATTCCACTCGATCGGCTGCTTGGTAGAGCCCTCGTCGGCAAGCAGAACGGTCGGCTCCATGCACACGCTGACTCAAACCGTGACGGATATCAGCGGCCCCATAGCTTCGGTGCCGGTCAGTTTCAATGTGATGAGCGGCCCTAACGCAGGCATGGCAGGATCCGGGATTACCGACAGTATGGGAAGGGCTTCTTTCAGTTATACGAGCAATGGAGCGCTGGGTACCGACACCATTGAGGCGAGCGGGACTGCCAAGGGTGTCCGGTTTACCTGTTCGGCTACGGTGGAATGGACCGCGCCTCTTCTACCGCTTCAGTATGGCCAGACCGTGGTTGGATCAATCGATTCGCCCGGCAATGCCATTGTTTATGGCTTTGAGGCAACTGCCGGAGACGTGATTCGCGTGCGGATGAGCCGGGCCACGCAGAGCCTGAACCCCAAAATCACGATTATCGATCCGCAGGGCCACGCTCTTGGAGAGGTAGCCGACTTCGACGATGCTATACTGGGGGTTTCGGCACCGGAGCCGGGCACCTATAGAATCCGAGCCGAGGATGATAATGGACGCGAGACGGGCTCTTATGGTCTCCACTTGCAGCGATTGAATAACCCCGTCGGTGCGCGTCTGCTGACCGCGGGTCAGAACTTGAGCTCCTCCATCGATGCGGTGGCGGAGATGAATGCTTTCAGCATTGTTGCCAATGCTGGTGACAAACTCCGCATCCGCATGAGCCGGGCAACTGGATCGCTCAATCCCATGGTCGAACTCTTCGACTCCAGCGGCGCGAGCCTCGCCGAATTAACGGACTTCGACGATGCGATTCTCAACACTATGACTACCGCTTCCGGCACCTATTATCTTTTGCTCGGGGATGATAACGGACGCGACCCCGGTGGCTACGGCGTCAGCCTGCAGCGACTGGACGCCCCGGCTGGAGCCACGGCATTGGTCTTCGGCCAGAACTCCGTTTCCTCGATCACGGCTGCCGCGAAAATGGATTCCTACCTCATCGCCGTCGATGCAGGCGACGCACTTCGCATCCGCGTGAGCCGGTCATCCGGTTCGCTTAATCCGCTGGTCGAACTGTTCGACCCCACAGGCGTTCGACTCCTGGAGTCCTCAGACTTCGACGATGTCATCATAGACAGGCCGGTCGATAAAGCGGGAACCCTCCTGCTGCTCGTCAGCGATGACAACGGGCGTGAATTGGGCGGTTATGGGATAAGCCTGCAGCGATTGAACAATCCGGCGAACGCGGTCATGGTAAGCGTCGGGCAGTCGACGAACAGTTCAATCAATGACGCCGCGGAAATGGACGCCTACAGGTTCGACGACACTGCAGGCCAGATGGTCACCATTCGGATGCTCCGGACGTCCGGGAGTCTCAACCCGCTGGTTGAGTTGTTCGATTCAAACGGAATGGGTGTCGGGAAATCGACCAACTTCAACGACGCGAGCTTCACGGTGGCCCTGCCCGCGACCGGCCGATACACGATCCTGGCTTCCGACGATAATGGGCGCGAACTGGGTGGTTATCAATTGAGCTTTAACTGACCGGTGTCCAGGCTCGTAGTTCCGCCTTCAGGCGGGTAGTGCCGAGGCAGAACTTCCGGCTGAAGCCGGGACTACGAACGCCCAGGCAGGCTGGGCCGCTCCAGACTCACATTTTCTCAAAAAGCATGATGACCGGAGGAGTCGTCCCGCGTGCGGATTCCACGATCATTGTTTTTCCGTCGGGACGGAGGTACCGGGTCTCGGTTCTGGTGATCTTCGTGCCGGAATTGGCGCCGTCATTGGTCCAGGTCGTCACCAGTTTCTCCATAACCCAACTCGAAACGGTTTCGGACTTCTCGCCCTGAGACCCTTCGTTGGGCATGATCTTCCCCTTGAGATCATAATGGATTTCCCGTTTGTGTTGCTGACCCAGGAACGCTGACGATTCCTCGATGACAAGCTGATCCTCCGTTTGCTTCACGGTTACCGTAGCCTGAAGCCCGGCGATAAAACCCATATTCTTGCTCTTCATCGAATTCAGAACCCAGGTTCCACTGAAGTCGGGCTTCTCCGAGGCCTCGACCCCAGGGCACGTGAGGCTGAGCAGCGCGAATAAAAGCGTCAAGGACTTTTTCATGCGAATTTTCCCTTCAGTATCTGGCGGTCGAACAGGGCGGCCATTGACGTGAGGATCTGGCACGAGAGCGCCACGGCGAGACCGATGGGCCCGACAAAAAGCCAGAAGACACGAGCGCCCGGGATCGTCGCGCCCTGATGCGCGATCGCACCGAGTACCAGAAAGAACAGGAGTATAGCCGCGAATCGCAAGGCGCCTCGGGAGCAATGCACCTCAAGAAATCGCACGAGCACGGCGCTGAAGAAGGCCACGGCGAGGCCGATTCCGTGACCTGGCCACCAAGCCTGACTCGCCAGACTCGCCAGAACAAAAAGCCCGCCGACCAGAGCTACCGATTTGACGAATCTTCTGTCTTCGAAAAGCCGTTCAATAAAGAACAGTCCGAGGTAACCCAGCGTAAGTCCCGAAAGCAGTTCGTTCTCCCACCTCCAGTGATGGGGCGCGAATACCAATGCGGGCGGGAGTCCGAGGCCCAGTGAAACCAAGCATTGAATCGCGTAAACGAAGAAGGAGACGGCGCCGAGCGAAACCAGGCCCAACAGCCCAAAGGCCAGACTCCGGCGGACAACCCGTTCGAGCCTGTAAACCCGGGAAAAATCCTGTCCGATCCCAAAGGGGGATCCAAAACGCGATGTCATCAAGCGTTCGATCTCGTCGGCGGAGCGTCCCTCCCGACGGGCGTCCGAAACCAGTTCCTCAAGGTGGGATCGCAACTCCTCGGCGACCTCGGCACGGCGCGATGCGCCGGGAAGGCCGGACGCTTCGAGCGTCGCTTCGATCAGTTGTTCGGCTGCTTCCATGACGATGTTCAGGGCTCCATCAATACGGCGTTAATCGCCCGGGTGAAAACCGCCCATCCCCGCCGGCTCGACTCAGCCCGCTTCCGCCCCCTCGCGGTCAAGGCATAATATTTTCGCCGGCGTCCGTTTTCTCCCGTCCGCCAGGCTGAACGCAGGTACCCCTTTCGCTCCAATAGATGCAGGGCCGGATAAAGCGTGCCCTCCTTGAATTCAAACGCGCGATCGCTCCGCCGGCTCGCCTCCCGGATGATCTCGTAGCCGTACATCTCCCGCTGTGAGAGCAGCCGGAGGATCAGGAGCGAAACGCTCCCTTTGAGCAGTTCCTTATCGATGTCCATTCTGAATTGATACCTAGGATTACAAGGGTATTACGGAAGCAAGGCGCCGTCAACCGCTCGCCCGGGCCGGTTGTGGGTTGGTCTGCACCCGAAGCGCCCACCCACTTTGGAGTGCGGGGGCAAGCCGCTTCGGCGCCGACCCCGCTTTGGCTGAGATCGGAACCGTCGCAGCCACCTCAAAGCGCCGTCGCCGCTCCGCTTTGCCGGCGCACTCCAAAAAGCCCGCCTCCACCATCGATACTTCGACGTTTTTTTCAGCTCGGCGTTCACGGCGTTAGCGCTTGACTTTCCAGCCGGTTCAGCGTGCGAGTCGTCTGTTTCGGTGTTCCGCTGTCCGGGATTCACCCGAGAGGCTTGCAGGACGGGGCGCGGCCTGCAGCCGGAGTGGAACTCCAGGAGAACAGCAGACCTTCACGAGCCGGGCTCGGTCGAGTTGCATCTCCCGATCCTCCGCAAGCCAGGACCTGACTTCCGTCAGAATCCGTGATACCAGGAGGTCCTTCGGCGGAGCCAGCCGGTAGTGCATCCACTTCCCTTCCCGCCGCGCCGCCACAATCCCCGCGCGCCGCAAATACGCGAGATGCCGCGAGATTTTCGGCTGCGGGGTTCCCAGCACCTCCACGAAGAAACAGACGCAGACTTCCCCTTCGGATATCAGGTTTAAGAGCCGGAGCCGCGTGCGGTCCGCCAGCGCGCGAAAGAGCCGCTCCATGTTGAATACGCCATGTCCGGTCGCCATGATACGGAGATGGTATCACTTTTCAATACATTCGTCTTGACAGATATGTTGAACGGGTCTATGATGCCGTCACATTCGCTGAGCCGAATGTGACGTTCGGAAGCGGGGTATTCGAGGACGGCTGAATGAACGAGCACAGGGATAACAGGGCGTCGGGGCTCTCCTTCCTGGACCGATATCTGACCCTTTGGATCTTTCTGGCCATGCTGGTAGGCGTCTCGCTCGGGCGGTTCGTTCCAGGCGTCGAAGCGGCGATTTATCGATTTCATGCAGGCACGACCAGCATACCGATCATCGTCCAATGCGACCATCCACCTTCGAACGCGGTAGCGTTCCGCATTTGAACTGGAAAACTAGACAAACAGGAGAGAAAACATGTCCAAGGAGATCATCGAAGCAGTTCAAACAAGATATGGCTCGATCGCGACCCAGGGCCTCTCGAGCGATCGAGAGGGTGTTCGCGAGGTAGCGGAAGCGTTCGGATACACCCCCGAGGAGCTGGCCTCGATCCCCGCGGAAGCCAACATGGGGCTCTCCTGCGGTAACCCCATAGCTCATGCCTATCTCCGGCCGGGCGAAACCGTTGTGGATCTCGGCTGCGGCGGAGGGCTGGACGTCTTCATTGCCGCGGAAAAGGTCGGCCCGACGGGGCGCGCCATTGGAATCGATATGACCCCCGAGATGATCGACCTGGCCCGAAGGAACGCCGTAAAAGACGTTGGAGGCCGGTCCCTGAAGAATGTCGAGTTCCACTTGTCCACGATCGACCGGATTCCCCTGCCCGACGGTTCCGTCGACTGTGTGATCAGCAACTGTGTCATCAATCTCGCGCCCGACAAGCAGGCGGTCTTTCGCGAGATTTCGCGGGTGCTCAAACCGGGCGGCCGGCTGGCGGTGAGCGATATCGCGCTCAAACAACCGCTGCCGGGGGAAATTGCCCGCGACCTGCTGGCTTACGTCGGTTGCGTCGCCGGTGCGCTGGAGATCGAGGACTATCGGCAACGCCTGATCGCGGCCGGCCTCTCCCAGGTCGAAGTAATCGACACCGGAGCCGATCTCAACACCTACTCGAAGCTCGAAAATCAGTCGGGTTGCTCGGCACCGCCCTCATCGTCCGAGTCGATGCCCGTGATTTCCTCCGGCTGCTGTTCGCCAGGCGGCACGTCCGACACGGATGCCCTCGCCCATGGCCGGCTGGCCGACCGGCTGCGCGAACATAACATCAACGAATACGCCGCGAGCGTCCGGGTCTATGCCGTCAAATCCCGGGCCTGAGCGCTGGCGCGTCCTCATTCTCTGTACAGGCAATTCCGCCCGCAGCCAAATGGCAGAGGGCCTTCATCACCACGACGGTCGAGACCGTTTCGACGTCTTTAGCGCAAAGAAGACCGTCTAGAATTACGGGAACCGAAAGAAAGTCCCGATGCCCAGCTCATCGCCTGTGAAGGTGCGGCGCGCACGAGTCGAACGGTTGTTCGTGTATGAATTATAGACGAAAAGCGACCATCGCTTGGTAAGCTTAATGTTGGAATAGAAACGAATATCGTGTCGTCGGTCGTTGCGGCCGGAATTGCCGGCTGTCGGATCGATGCTAGTGTAATCTCTCTCCGTGTAACGGTAGCGGATGCTCATCCAGGCAACGTCTTTGATTTGACTGTTTAGCAGCAGCACGAGGGCGGCTCCACGGCGGGCAAAATTCTCTGATTGCGCATCGACACGCTCCCATTCGAAGCCGATCCCGGGAACCAGCGCCTGGTGAACGCGATAGCGAACATCTGCGCTGAACTTGTTTCTTCCGGCATCTCGGTCCTTGAGAACAGAATAGATCTCGCGTGCGAATTCATAGCTGCCTCGCACACGGCTACGACGGGTCAATGGTCGCGAGTACTCTACCTCGACCCCATTTACACTGTTAAAGACGTTTTGGGTTCCCGAGATGAACGCCAGTCGCCTCGGCGTGGAGAAATATGTAAGTTCTAGCCTGGATCGACCTGACTCATACCCAAGCGCGACATCAAAATTGGACGAGTCAGCCTGGTTCACTCTATCGTAGGTATGTCGGCGAAACTGGAACTCGCTCGTCAGCGCCGTCGTCCCCCTCCGAAAGAGGTCGGCTCCAAACTTCGCTGATAACGTCGTGATAAAATCAACCTGGCGTGGCGCGCCGCCGGTCGCTTCGAACAAGTTGCTATTATATCTCGGCAGTACACCAAGCTCAAATCGATAGCGGCCCTGCCGTGCTGTGGGTAGGCGGATCTTTACCTCCGGACTTTCGTCGCGCTGGGGATCCGCTAGCACATCCTGCTCACGGCCAGCCTGGTTCGAAGATGGAGGTTTGGCGCTGGGTTTCGAAGCGGCCGGATCCTGCTGAGGTAAGCCATGGGCTCTCCCCACCTGCGCAACGAGGATGCAAGCGGCACCGACGGTGGTCCAGAATCTTCTAGACTTCATATCTGGTCTCCACCTCCCGAGCATGATCGAATTCTCGATGCGGCTGCCATGATATGATCCGTTCTCCTCTGAGCAGAGATGCCATGCCGACCAGCGCTGCCGCGTTGCCCAGGCAAAAGTAGAACGGCACGTAGAAAAGCCTGATCCGTCCCCATCGCTGATGACGGAGCTTGTAGCCCATCGCCGCGCCGCCGTAAAACAAAAGCTGCCCAAGGAGCAAGAGTTGAAAGAAGCGCGATCCTTGCGCCAGCACGGCATTGGCTCCGAAAGCGATCAGCAGGAAGAGCGGCGCCAAATAGCGAAGCACTTTGTGCGACCAAAGCTCAATCGCATAGATCCCGGTGCGCCACGGTTTGAGGGCCTCCTTTAAATTCACAATGCTTCGCATGCCGTGATTGTTCACCCGGACTTTGCGCCAAAACTCTCGCTCACTTGAATTCGGGGGATCCTCATACGACACAGCGCCGGTTTCAAACACGAGACGAGAGCCCTGCGTCACCACCCGGGCCGAGATGGCAAAATCGTCTGCCTGTGCTGGATCGGCGATCGGCGCAAAGAGACGCTTTCGAATGGCGTAGAGTGACCCGTCGGCGGCGACAATGCTGCCGATCCGACATTCGAGACGCTTAATGAGTTTGTCGTAGCGCCAGTAAAGGTTCTCACCTTCACCCGCGCAATCACCGTTCTGCGTTCGACGATATTTCTGATTACCACAGACGCCTCCCACCTCAGGGTCAGAGAAGTTGGCTGCCAATGCGCGCAGCGCGGATCTTTCGAGGAGGGCATTGGCATCCGTGAAAACAACAATCTCATGGGTCGCAACCGCTACGGCTGCATTCAGGGCGTGCAATTTGCCACATCGAGGCAGCAACAACGCACGCACGCCCTTCGTTTCATACGCACCGATGATTTCGTTGGTCCTGTCGTTAGAACCGTCGGATCCAACGATGATTTCGAATCGATCCTTGGGATAGTCCAGGCTCAGGGTGTTCTCTAATTTCCCGGCCATGACCCGCTCTTCATTGTGTGCAGCGATGATCACGCTGACGGAGGGTGTAACGGCATTCTTGCCTACGTCACGCCGCCGTAGCGCAGCGATGACCGCCAACAGGAGCGGATAGCCAAAGTAGACGTAAGCGCAGATGGCCAGACAGGAGAAAAAGACCAGTTCGATCATATCGATGTTCGGACTTCCTCCCTCCAACCGTTCGAAGCGGCGTAAGCGGCGAGGGCGCGCGCGCGGTCCGTCCAGGCCGTCCCATACGCCACTCGGCCACGAGCACAGGCTCCCAGACGCCCACGCAGTTGGTCGTCGACCGCCAGCTGCCTGAGCGCTGCCGCGAGCGCATCCACATTCCCCGGCGGAAAAAGCAGTCCAGTCAAACCGTCCTGAAGGACCTCATGGACGGGAGGCAGATCGGCCGCGACCGACGCCACGCCTCCGGCCGCGTACTCCGTGAGTTTCATGGGGTGGCCGTAGTCATTGCTCCCCGGCAGGACGCCAACGTCAAACGCACAGACCAGCTCGGGCACATCGGAGGGCGGGACCGCGCCGACTGCCGTGACACGATCGCTTACACCCAGGCGATGGCTGGCCGCCAATGCGGATTCGCGACCCGGTCCGTCTCCAACAAGAACCAGGTGAACCCGGTAGTCGTCCACCAGCCGTGCGAAGGCTTCGATCAGAAGCTCCACCTCATGCCAGGGCTGGAACGAGCCAATAAAGCCGAACACGCACTGGTCGCCCAAGCCCAGCCGCTCGCGCGCGGCCTGGCGATCGACACCTTCATAGGCCGCGATGTTTACGCCGTTAGGCACAACGCGCAATTTGCCGGCCGGCATCCCTTCCGCACGCAACGCAGCGCACATCGCCCATGACACCGCGATGACCGTGGACGCCGCCTTAGTCTGCTGCTTTAGGACGTGGCGAGCGAGACCTGGAAGGCCCACGCCGAGGACTCCTTCCTCGGAACTCGGCGAACAGTCATCGAGCACGAGCGGCAAGCCGGTAATTCGCGAAGCCCATGCGCCCGATGCCGCGAAGTGAACCTGCGTCTCGATGATCACGTCAGCCCTCTGCTCACGCGCGGCTGCGGCAACCCGGCGACCGTGCCGATACCCCTGCACCCAGCGGCCCATATCACGCAACATAAGCGCGACTCGCCGCGGTAGCCTAGGTTGGACTACGCCGCGATACGCCCGGACCGTGAAAGACAAGCCATCCTCGACCACACGCACGTCGTGACCGTCGGCTTGCAAGGCTTCAATCAGATATTGGGCTCGCACCAAATCACCTCGACTGGAGCCGAGACGCTCGCCGCGCACAGGAACACTCCACGTGATCTTCATGGCTGCGGTCCGATCACCACTTCCGACCAGAGCGCCAGCGTGCGCTCAATCTGCAGATCAAGGTCAAAGCGTGCATAAGCAACCGACCGGCCTCTGTCGCCGAATGTCCGCGCACGCACTCGGTCGGTCAATAGCACGGCCACGGCGTCCACCAGCCCTGGGACATCGTCTGGCGCTACCAGGAAGCCGGTATGCCCATCCTCCACGACTTCTGAAACTCCGCCAACCCGCGTCGCCACCACGGGGCGGCCGGCGGCAGCGGCTTCCATCAGCACGGTGGGCAAAGCCTCAGCCTGCGAAGGCAGTACGACTACATCGCTCGCAGCCAACAACTCGGGTATATCTTGCCGAGGGCCCAGGAACCCAACCGCACCGCGGTGCGCTTGAGCCTGTCGGCGAAGTGGTCCCTCGCACTCGCCGCCGCCAGCAAAGAGAACGCGCACCGTAGGTACTCGGGATTGGAGCGCGGGCAGTGCCTTGATGACCGTAAGATGCCCCTTTCCATCACGGAGAACCGCAGGTACTAAGACAAGAAGATCCTCTGGTCCGAAGCCGAGCGCCCGGCGGAGTTCATCTCGACACGTGATCAGTTCGGGTCGGTCGAATCGTTCCAGGTGGATCCCATTGGGGACTACATGGATTGCGTTCCGTGGGAGCCGGGCTACCCCGGCCAGCCAGTCTGCCACGGCTGAAGACACAGCTACGATCGCATCAGCGCGGCGAGCGGCAGCCAGGGCTAATCGCGCACGCCAGCGCTGGTGTGAGTTCCCTGACGGTTCCTCGAGAACATGGCGCGTAATGACAACCCTCACGGGCGACAAGCACCGCGCGGCGGCAGCAAGGATGGAGGCGTCTTGCCCATGGGCGTGTATGATGTTGATTTCAGCGCGGCGGACCATTTGAACGAGGCGCAACAAAGCCACTGGATCCGCGAGCCGTCGCGCCCCAAGGTCATAACGAGTGACCCCACGGGCCGACACTTCTGCGCCCAGGGGGCCGTCGTGTCGAGCCGTTACCGTACAGAGCCTGGCTCCGATTTGTTTCTCTCGCAGGCGACACATGAACGAAACGGTCACGCGCTCAGCTCCGCCCGTGGCGAGACTACTGATCAGGACCAGCGGCCGTAGCTTTGTTTCGTTCGCCGGCGCACGCAATTCTTGACCCGGAGCCTTCATGCCAGTTCCTCTGCTGGGTGAGCCTAATGCGTTCATCCAAGTGGTCAATCAAAGCAGGCTGGTCCTTCCCGTTGAGCGTAGAAATGAAACAAGTTTCGCCAGGCTCGAGCGCCTGATTTTCCTCTCTGCTCGAGCGCCTGTTCAGCCAAAAACACAGGGAAGAAAATTCCTAAGAGGCGGGGCGTTGTTTCCATCGTCTGGCAATACGTGAGGAAGAACTCGCGGACGAGTCGAGCCAGCCAGGTCACGGCAAAATAGGTCGCACGAAAGGCCACGGCGGGCTCGGTCCACCGCCCCAGCTTCCATGGAAAACTTAAGCCATAGCTCGTCGCGAACAAAAAGAGATCGGAAAACGGCGGGCTCCGCGTCTTGAACTCCTCCCAATCGGTCACCCCAATCGACCCATCGTTCTGGATCTAATTGCGTGCCCAGAAATCCCCTTGATGCGCCACGATAGAAAGGTGCTCGCCCTGGAGTCGACGGGCCGAGCCCATGACCTGATCAATGAGATTCCGCTCGGAAGCCGACAGCTCAAAGGCGCGTTGGAATCGCTCTAAGGGACAAGCCACGTATTCGCCGATCATCTCCTTGTCAAGGCTCCTGCCTTCAGGCTCCATGGCTCTTTGAAATCGGACAAGCCAGTCGTGGGCTAGACGAAAATGCCCGGGTGCCAACCGATGCGGACGCCAGCTATTCCGCAGGTCGAAATAGATCGAGTGGCCCGGCAGGAATGTCTCTGCCAAGACCGGGAACGAGCCCGCTTCAAAATAACCGAGTGGCCGAGGAATCGTGGCGCGTAAGTCCCGATCCAACTCTACCTGGAGCGTCTGCAGGGTCCGGTATTCCGCCTTCAGGGTCACCGCATGACGGCTCTGCGCCGTAACCTTCGCGATCGCGCAGGGCATGGACGATGATGGACTGAAAAGAAAAAGTACCTTCTGCTGACGCTCCGAATCCGGGTAATCCTCAAGGGTGAGGGCGAAGAGCGGCCCCGACACCGGCGTCCCCGGCCGACGGAGATGTTTTTCCAGTTCGCCGGTCAGGAATTCGACGTGCGACAGGCATTCTTGCTTGTTGAGTTCAGGCGGGAAACCCCGCCCTGGCTCGCGGATTAGGATGACTCGCCCCGCCGAAGACGATGCGCGAGCGACGGCCGCCCAGATCATTTCACGTCGCGAGTGCGGCACGAAAAGATGATCAAGATAAAAACGGCGCGCTTCCGGGTGATCGAGCGGGATGCCATAGCGATCATGTCGGCCATAGCGCACATTCACTCCGGGTTGGGACAGTTCAACCATCATTCGATTTCAACGAAGAAATCCGCGCCTCGTCGTCCGGCTTGCGGGATCCCTAGTGCATGGTCACGGGGCGCCAAGCACCGGTTACTCATCGCCTGCGCTTCAGGTACAGGACCAAGCCGGAGCCGTTCCCGAGCCAGAGATGCTCTGGCCCCTCCAGCGCTGAGTAAATGCTCTGGCTAAGGCCCGGATTGACCGTGACCATGACTTCCTCCACGTCCCAATTGGCGACCGTGGCACCGGCCGTATCGCTACTCTTCCGGATATACACCGGAAACGCCTGCAGATCATCCGTCGTCCGCGGAGGATCCCTAGGATCGTTCAATGTCGCACGAGCTACGTTACTTCCCACACCAAAAATATAGCTGTGGTCACTGCCGTCAGCGTAATCGTCAAACGCTGGATCTCCGTCCTCGAGCTTGAACTCCCGTCCGCCAAGACCAAGATACACGGGGTCATCAGTTCCGGCGGCCGGCCGAGTGCTCGTGACCACTCTCACGCGAATCTGGGTGATGGCCGCGGCACCTTGAGCGGAAGCCGCTGAGATTGAGGAGCTGAGAACACTTACCGCGGTCAACGTAGCTATGATTTGCGCTTTCATACTCGCCTCGACTTTTCTGTTGCGTACTCCATAGGATGCGGCTCTTCACCCGACACGATACCGGCACCAAAAACTCACATCGCCTTGCTGAATGACGAAACAATGGCGGTCCGGGCCCGCAGCAGGGTATCCCGGCTCATGAACCAGGTTGAGGCCGCATAAATCCCAAACCCGGAAAGGACAGCTACCACTAACTTGAGGAAATTCGGCCAATCCGAGACCACGGGTTGCAAGAGTTGCAAACCGAAAACCATGGCTACCGTACTCAGCAGGGTTGGCTTGAGTTCAGTCAATACATTTCGTATCGGAATCGATAGGATTCTGCTGGCAACGCAGAGACTCAGCAAAGTGCTGGCACCGGTCACCGCCAGTTGTGCCAGCGCCACTCCGAAAATTCCGAAGCCCGCCCCCCACACCAGCGCGGGAATCAGCGCCACGGCGCGCAGAAGTGCCAGTTTGGTGAGAATGTCCGGTCGGCCTGTGGCCTTGTAAATATCCCCCGCATGCGATCCCAGTGAGCGGAGACAACCGGCTATCGCGAGGGCTTGCAGCACGGGAATTGAAGGCGCCCATTGCTCGCCGTAGAGCGTGGAAACGACCATCGACCCTAACATGGCCAGCCCCACGCCGGTTGGCACGGTGAGTAGGGAGAGATACCGCAGCGTGGCAAGAAACGCTCGCCGCAACGCCGGAGGATCCTCCTGTAGTTTCGAGTAAGCCGGGAAAGCCACGCTGCTGACGGCCCAGATCACCATCGTGATGAAGAATTCGGGAATGCGATAGGCCATACTGTAGAACCCCAGCGCAGCGCTTCCCAGTAGTCGTCCGACAATTAAATAATCAACATGGTGAACCACGGCCGCCAAGACGTTGACGGACACAATTTGGCCCCCAAATCGGAGCATCCGACGCGCCATATCCAACGAACCGGCCAGCCGAGGTCGCCAAGGCACGACAAGCCACAGCGCCAGCGTCGCGGCCACGGCTCCCATCAACTGCCCCCAAACCAAACTCCACACGCCGCAACCAAACAGCGATAAAAGAATGGAACAAAGCCCTTTGAGCAACGCCCGCGAGAAGTCCGGAATCAACCGCTGCTTGAAGGCCAGCTCTCGTCGCAGCAGCGCGTCATGGGTGTTCCCCAAGGCTGTGATGACAAACACCCACGCCATCACACGCAATATCGGCTCGACCGCTGGATCTTTGAAAAATGCGGCCACCAGCGGCGCCATCACATTCGCCAGGCCCAGCCACAATACCCCCATCGTGAGGCTAACGATAAACGCAATGTTGGCCGCCTCATCGGACCGCTTCCGCTCGTATATCAGTGCGGCCGTGACTCCCAAATCACTGATCGTATCCAGATAGCTGATGACGAGCAGCGCGAATCCAACCTGCCCGAACTCCGAGGGTATTAACAGTCGTGCCAGAATGACCGTGCTGGCGAAAACCAGCAGCCGGCTCCCGGCTGCCGACGTATAGCTCCACAGGGCAGATCGAACCGCGCGCGCGATCACATCGTGCGTCGTCGCTTGGTCGTCGCTGAAGGACCGCCTCACCGGACCCTCCGGGCCAGCCAGTTGGTGTAAACCCTCAGCCGCTGCTGCCGCCTCCGCTGGTCGAGCCAGCCTGTTTGTGGCTTGAGCCTTGGGTTGTGCGCCATGAACTTGACGGTGGCGACGGGCATGAACAGATCAAGTTGATCCCAATCCAAATTTCCGCGCCGCGAGTACCCTTTTAAAAAACTCTCTTTCATGCCTCGACAGATCTTGTGACTTAAATGATAAAGCGGGAACGTCTCGATCATGCCCAGGAAATAGCAGAGGTCCTCGTAGATGATCCCTTCCTGCAAGCCTTCGAAATCCAGGACCGTAATCTTTTCGTCGGAAACAAGCACATTGTGCGGGCCGAAGTCACAGTGATACCCGACCCTTTGAGAATCGCCGCTGGCGGCGATGGACTTCCGCTGCTCGAACCCGTACGCCACTTGGGAAGCCAGGCCTGCATCAAGCCCCAGGTGGACGCACGTTTCCAGATCGTGGTGGAAGTCCCGGTTGATCCTCTGATAGGTCTCCGAAGCAGGGCCTGCTCGCGCCGTGATCCGATGAAATAATTCAAGCCACTCCCCGCACGCCCCCACGCACGCATAGAGCTTTTCGCGCTGGGATGACGTCTTGAGCAGGCGCGCCCAACGCAGCAACTGGTCCAACGGCTTGCCCTCGCATTTTTGGACCACCAAGCCGGCGCATTCCGGGAAATAATCGAATGGCTTTGGCACAGCGAATCGAGCGGAGCGTCGTGAAAATTCACGCCAGAGCCACGAAAGCGACTCGTACTCTCGTCGAGCATAGGGCTCCCCCTGCTGAACCGCTTCATGTGACGCGGCCCAAGCTGGCCGGTGCAGCTTGAGGATCAGCCGCCCTCCACTCCCATCCTCGTTCGCCACGGTGGTCTCATAAATCTTCGAGTCATGTCCACGGCCCAATAATGGCTTCCACCGAACGCCGGCCCCGAGGCCGCCGCCCTGAAGATTGGGGAGGCAGCAACCCATCCTTTCCTTGATTCGTTCTTCGATCACGCGCTTCTCGCCTGTGTGACGGATGCCCGGTCGTGCGCCTCGGAAAACAGCGAACGCAATTTCCTCACATTGTCCATCAACTCGAACTCGGCAACGACTTTCTCACGGCCGCTCCGCCCCAACATCCGGCGCAGAGGCTCCCGGTGGTATAAGAAAGAGATCGCGTCAGCTAAAGCCCGCTCGTTTCCAGGAGGAACCAGCACTCCAGAAACTCCGTCGTCAACCAGCTCCGGGATCCCGGATAATCGCGTGGCGACGACAGGCAGTCCGCTAGCCATGGCCTCCATCAAAGCGACGGGGATGCCTTCCATTTGGCCATCCGGGGCCACCACGCTCGGCAAAACAAACAAGTCGGCCTCGGCTAGCAGGGGTATCACCTCATGATGCGGCCGGGCTCCCAACAGCAGGACGATCCGCTCCAAACCGAGCCTGCCGATCAGACGTTGGATGCGCTTCCTATCTTCGCCCTCGCCAATGATGAGACAGCGGAAATCGGGAACCTCCGCTCGTAACAGCGCACATGCTTTCACGAGATACTCAATTCCTTTGTAAGGTTGCAGGCTGGCAATGGAAAGAACCCTGAAACGACCCTCTTTATTGAGCACCGACGAGCGCCTCGTTAGATATCGCGCCGATTCGACGCCGCAGTGAATGACCTTGATCTTATCTTCCGGCGTCTGGGCACACAGCCGCAACAGATATTGCTTGTTAAATTCCGAGATGGCTACGACGAAGCGAGCTTTCTCAATCTTCTTATCGAGGATCTTTGTTCGGACGAAGATGTCGTGCGCATGAGCGGTGAAACTGAATCCAACCTCTGTCAGCTCCGAAATGATGAGCGCCGCCAGGGTGGGGTGGGTTGCAAAATGAGCGTGGACGTGCTTGATTCCTTGCGCCTCGATCAACCGCGCCAAGTAGACCGATTTGGGGAAGACCGCGACCGCACCGAGGAACAGATTCGATGATCCCCAGGTCCCTTTGAGCACCATCCACAAGGTTTCCAGGTATCGGCGCGGGGATCGCCTCAAATAGTGAAAGTTGGCCGAGAAGATGGCGGGGGTCAAATACGAGGTGTAGAGAACCTTGGGCATCAGCGGGCGGGCTTCTCTGTGTCGCACCGCTTGCTGAACCCGAAGCAGCGGAAAGATCGCCAGCGGTTGTCCCTGTCGCTCCAACTCGAGCAGTTCGCGCAGGATGAACGTCTCCGTCAGACGCGGAAAACGAGACATGATGTAGGCCATGGGCGAAGGCTGCAAGTGCCCAGGATCTTCGATCGGCGACGCATGTCTAAGATCCCTTCCGGCCGGGTGAACTTCAGGAATCATGGTTCTCCATCTGCTGCCGCGCAATGTGCCACGCCGCCGCGACGAGGGCGACGAGTAACCAGAGGTAGCGAAGGTAATGACCATGAAGGAATAAGCTCGTCGTCAGGTAGCCGATGAATCCGAGCAAAAGTGAATAAACCATACCGGCGGAATGGGGATCGCGAGTGACCCGGAACCAGCGGACCGCATCCAGCGCCTTCGAGAGAACCAACGCGACGATTACGCCGAATAGGATCAATCCAATCAATCCCATTTCAGCAGCGATTTCTAGGTAGAGACTATGAGGGAAGCGTCGGGCGCCGAAATCTTTGTAGCTGCTGATCGTCGAACCCACACGCTGGGAGTATTCTTCATAATGCTCCGAGTAATTCCCCGCCCCGACCCCGAGTAGGGGCTGATCAGAAAACATCTCCCACGCCGTCCGCGTGAGCAGGATTCGCTCCTGGAACGAAGTGTCCGAGGCGGAGCTCGGCGCGCCCTCTCCGGGAACAAGCTGATTCAGCGTGCCCAACCGCACTTCGAATTCTTCGGGAACCACGAGCAGGAGAGGGATGATGATGCTGAGACTGACCAGCAGATATCGCAGCTTCACCTTTTTGGTGATCGCCGCGAGCAACAACACCAGTGCGAGCGCCAGACCACCCCCTCGAGAGTAAGTAAAAACCACCGCCAGCAGGGTGACGCTTAGCGCGTACGCGGCGATGACCTTCAGGTGGAGTTTTGACTCATCCCATAGTCTAAAGAGCGCGAGCGGCACCAAGGGCACCAGGATCTGGGCATAGAAGTTCGGGTCGCTCAAGGGCCCCGAGATCCGAGGCTGTCGCTTACCTCCGACGATGTGGGCCAGTTTGATCTGACCGAATCCTGCGAACTCGAACCCATAAGCCGATGTGAAGACTTGATAGACACTGATCGTGCCCAGGAAGGCGCCCGACAGCACTAAGACCCAAACTGTCCGGTGGAGCACAACCTTCGAAGTCACCAGATTGACCACAATCAGAAAGAGCCACAAGCTCTTCAGGTGTTCGACCGAGGCTGCATCGGTCAATTGGGGACTGACGGCGCTCAGGGAAGAGCAGAAGATTGCCCCCCCCAACAGGATCAGCAGACCGCCTGACGAGTCCCAGACGAATCGCGAATGGTTCGAAGTCAAGTGACGTACCAACAAGGCGAGCGTCACCAGCACCACGATGAACTGAAGAACCGATGGCAGATGGTGATACCGGACCCCAACCTCCGACACGTTCGTATAGACGGCCGCTACCATGGCGAGGAGCCCAAGTTCGGGTCGTATCAGAATCACGAACATCCCAGCCGCCCCAATCAGGAATCCCGCCCAGTGGATAGCCTGGGAGGGCTGGAAGTCGAGGTGTAACCAGGTGGGGTTCAGGCTGAGATAGTAGCCACCTCCCAGCGCCAGGAAACTGGCCGCCAAAGCGATAAGCATGAATTCGGAGAATTCCGGCGATCGAGGGGCGGCGAGAGATGGCTGCGCGGCGTTCTTCAACGCTCTTTCCACGATACTCGCTCCCGTTTCGAGTTCGGGCCTCCGAACCCGTGATGCCGGATCTCCGAGCCTGCAAGTCTCCAGGCTACGCCGTCCATTCCGATTCGACCTCGGGTTCCGTTGCCGGTTCGGGCACAGCCGACTCGGCCGTGATGGAGCGTGCGCGCCGGATGTAGTCATACAGCAGCGTGAGTGACACCCCCATGAGCAAGCCAAAGACGGCTCCTACGCTGAGATTTCGCGACATCACAGGCCTCACCGGCCGCGAAGGCTGACTGGCTCGATCGAGCAGCTTCAGTCCGAAGATGCCATAGAATTCCTGGACATAATCTTTGGCTTGTTCCACGACCGCGTTGGCGACTGCCGTGGCCAAACGAGCGTCGGGACCTTCGACTGAAATCTCCACGACGTTGGTGTCCGGTACAATCGTCGTCCTGACATCGTAGGGGCTGATTTCATGACGCTGCAGCCCCAGGTCCTCGCGCGCGCGCTCGCGCACCGTGCGGCTGGATGGGATTCTTGCATAGGTTGCGACAACGCTCCGCCGATCGAGCGTATTCAAGCTCCCCGCGATTTCATCCACCCGGGCCAGTTTTTCATTCGGGCCGACGATGACCGTGGCCACCGCTCGATACGTGGGCCTCTGCTTGTGCGTGAAGTAGGCGGTTGCGCCGAACACAAGGCCCGGAGTCAGAATCATCAACCACCAGTGCCGGCCTAGGAGCCGAAGAAATGTTGAAAAGTTCACGATCATCCTCCTCACACGGCTCCGTCCCCTTTGAGGACGGCGGGAATGGTCTTCCACATCAGTTTGATATCCAACCCCAGCGACCATTGATCGATGTACTGAAGGTCGTACCGCATTCGATCTTCATCCGAGGTATGGCTTCGACCATTGACTTGCCAGATGCACGTCAGGCCTGGCTTCATACTGAACCGACGGAGATCAATCCATGGTCTGAAGTGGAGGAGCTCCAGTTCAGCAAGGGGTCGGGGACCGACCAAACTCATTTCTCCCCTTAGGATATTGACGAATTGGGGAAGCTCATCGAGGCTGGATCTTCTCAAGAAACTTCCGACTCTTGTCACACGCGGATCGTTCCTCACTTTGAAGAAGGTGCCGCGGTTCGACTCACGAAAGGCGACCTCTTCTTGCTCGGCGCCAACTACCATGGTTCGGAATTTCAACATCACGAAGGGGCGCCGATTCAGCCCAAGCCGCTCTTGCTTGAACAGGGCTGGGCCCCGCGATGTAAGTTTGACGAGCATCGCGGCAACGAGGAAAACTGGTGAAAGAAGGACCAGCAGCATGCTCGCGCCGGCGATGTCAATAGCCCGCTTCAGTCTCCATTTCGCGGCAACGACGGAGTCCCGCGACACAGCACCGTGTGGGATCTCGGGCAGCAACTCGAACCGAGGGCTGCTGACCGTCAACGGCCGGGCTACCCTCCCTGAGTAGTAAGCTGAATCGGTGTTATGCACGGCTACATTTCCTCCTTCTTCGCTCAATTCTCACTGGCATCGCCTTTGCCGAGCCCAGGCCAGCGCGCATGTTCGGTCCGCGCCCCAACAGGAAAGCGTCAGAATTAATGGAGCGAGTTCTGACCGGATTAATACACCTACCGCCCGCTCTTTCGCTGCGGACGCACTAGGCGAGTCTTATGCCGTATTCGGCTGATCCGATCCTCCAAGTTCCCGGCGATTCCAGAGAAGCCAAGAATTGACTCACGTGACGCCCGCTTGTGAGCTCCCTCGGACGTCAGGTGCAAACCGTCAGGCAATCGCGGTGCCACAGTGCGAATTTCCTCACAAGTCCTGCAACCGCCTTATTATCAAGGGTTGATTTTGTTTCTGCTCCTCATTGGCCCGGAAGGAGACCCCTATGCGCTTCCAACAGGCAAGGCCGTATTTTCACCGGTGAAACCGCCTCTTTAGGAATCACGAAAATTCTGCGAACATCTCTCTTTTCACCGAGGGAAAAAGAGTGATCCGAATCTTCTTCAATGCGGTCCAGTATCAATCCCAGGCACGGCTGGAGCAGGCCCTGAGAGATGCCGCATCGGGTATGGGCGAAGAAGGGCGAGAAATCGTCAAGTGCCGTTCTTGCGGAGGATGGTTGGCCATGAGTGAGGACGAGGTAAGGCACGACGATCCACCTGAGAGAGTCGGAATGATTTGGCGGATCAAATCATGCGATGAGTGCATTATTGCCAATGCCGAACACGGTGCAGGAGATGCAGGGTCATAAGGACATTTGTATGACGCTGCGCTACTCTCACCCTACACCGGAGAACAACTGCCGGACCGTGGACTGCTTGGTCGATTTGGGCGCTCCGGCGCCAAGTCTTGCTACACCTATGCTACTGGACAATTCCGGCCAGAAACGGCTATCCTCGCAAATGTCTGATAATCAAGCGTGCGCGCCCGTAGCTCAACGGACAGAGCAACGGACTTCGGATCCGTAGGTTGGAGGTTCGAATCCTCTCGGGCGCATTCATCTCCGTGCCACGTATCGAGCGTAGTCCGCTACAGTCTCCAGGAATCCAGGAATCGACTATGCAGCACGCGTGCGTGTCCGGGAACTCAAAACTCAAATGGCGCTGATTCCCCCACGTTGTTCAGCTCGTTCGATTCCTTAACCCGGCTGTCGCTGTCGGCGATGACGCGGACGATCCGCCGCACGGACGTGCCGGCCCCCATGATCCGGAACGGGACAACAAAGCGTTGAGACGCGCTCGGCGCGAGTGTATTCGTCGTGACGGTGTCCAGAAGTATCCCATCCTGATCGCCGCCTGCGCTGATCAGCCGGAGCTCGTGATTTACCCGGCCTTCTACCGGAGCCAGGCCTTGATTTTCGACCCGAAAGCTAACAAGGAAGTTACCGTCCCCTAGCGGGCCCGTAACCCCAACCTCTTTCACCACCAGGTCAGGCAATGCGACGGGTTGAGATTTGCACTTTCCGGCGCCACCCGCATTGAAGATGGACTGAACCTCCATCGCGGTGAGTTCACGATTGAAAATCTCGAGCTCATCGACTGCGATCTCGCCCCGTCCGCCGGGCAACCGGCTTTCGCCGATCCAGAGCGCCGTATTGCTACCTGCGCTGAAGACGGTCAGCGGCGGAATGGCCGGCGATGTCGTCACGGGAATCCCATTGACATAAAGGACCACCGCCGGCGACAACCCCGCCTTCACGGTAACCGCCACGTGGGTCCATACACTGAACGTGATCGAATTGGCCGGGCTGCTGAAGGTCGACAGGATCAGATTTGTACGGACGGCAAATCTCAACTGCTGATTCTCTACATAAAACGCATACCCGCTCAGGCCGTTGAACGCCAGCTCCAGCTTGTCTACGATCGGCTGGACGAATCCCGGTCCAACCTGGACCGGACGAATCCAGGCGTCGATCGAAAAATCGCTGTTCCCGAAATTTAGATCGGGGTGATTTGGCACTTCGACGGAGGGACCATAAAAATAGAGTGCGCCGTTGACCTGTCCGGATGGCAGCGACAGGGGAGGTGAAGTAACCGGGACGGGACCGGCTGGGGGAGGTCCCGGGAATGTAGAAATGAGCGTGGGCCCGCCGTTGGCGTCGCGGGGGGCGCCGGAGTTGTTGAAACCGGCGATGTCCGATACGGAGGAGGCGCCGGGCGGCTCGTCGAGCGGATACCAGGCGACCATTCCCGCAGGCGGGGTCACGCACGGCGACCGCTTGCACTTGCCTGCCTGGCCGGCGGAGTGCAAGTCTTGGACTTCCTGTTGCGTCAACGCGCGGTTGAATAGTTCCACTTCGTCCACGGCAATCTCACCGGCATTTACGCCGTCGCCTCCGATCAGAAGGCTGGCACCGGAGCCCACGAGGCCTGTGGCAAGGGGGCCGAAGCTATTGGCCAGCGTACCATCGATGTAAAGCAGGTTTTGGGTACTGTTTGGAGTCGGTCGGGTGATGGTCGCGGCGACATGATGCCACTGGCCGGGAGAAATAGGAGCGGCAAACGATCCGACATTGATAACTCGGAAGACCAGAAATCCCATCGATACCGAGAAATCCTGGATGAACAGCTCGTATCCGCCGGCGGGAGTCGACTTCCCCACTACGGTAAGCTGCTGACCGCTTCCCGCGGAGGCGTAGATCACCCAGGCATCCATCGTGAGCTCTCCCAAACCGGGGTCGAGCGCGGAATGATGCGGGACCTCCACGCGACGGTTGCCGTAAAAGAAGAGCGAAGTCTTCACAAAGCCCGGAGGGAATACCGGAGGAGGCCACAAGCTCGACGTTACCGGTCCGGGACCGCCAAACGGGCCGATGGCGCCAGGCAGCGCTGTGCCATGGTGTCCCCCGGCGATGTCGAGCACGCTCGATCCGGAGGTTTCATCCATCGCCCACCAGGCAACCATCCCGGCGGGGGGTGGAATGCAATTCGCGGTTTGTGTTGGGGATGGTTCTCGCCGGGACGACCTCGCTGCCTCACCCGGACAATCCGCGGACGACCTTGGTGGCTCCCATGCGCGGTTTCTCTCACGGGACGCAGCGTCGGGAAGGACGGATCCGGTCAATCCAACCAGTGACCAAAGCGCCGTTAGGAGCGCTGCCCGGAATCCATTTGCACTACTGCCTCGGTAAAACAATCGCATAACATCCTCCACCATTTGCCGCCGGACATCCGTGGCTACGTGGGCCGGGTCAGGCGTGAGCCGCGATCCCTCTCGTGACGAGAGGCGCGGGAAGTGGCTGTTCGTGAGCCGGCTACTCCAACCGGTTCTGCCGGGCTGTGCGAATCGTAGCTGAGCTAAGAGGACGGTATCTGCGTTTGGTTATCCAAGTGCCAAGTCATGCCGAGTACTCTTCTAAATATATCCCATCGCATCGGCATCGGCAAATATGGCCACGGGGGGCCATCGAGAGCGGCCGGGCAGTTCTTCGATCGCGCGGGTTGAACCGCTGATTCGGCCGGGTCCAAGAGCAGACGGGTGGATTCCGGCTTGCGTGGAGAGGCATGAATCAGGCAAGCTACCGCGTGCACAACAAAGGGCGCGCCCGTAGCTCAGTTGGATAGAGCGTTGGCCTCCGGAGCCAAAGGTCAGGCGTTCGAATCGCCTCGGGCGTACCAATTCCCTCAATCACTTAGCGCCTTCACGCTTGGGCCACCACTTTGAGTTTGGGCCACTCTTGGGCCACTTGCTTGTCAAAATCGGTGCTTTCAGGCTCCAGGATCATTGCTTCTTCGGTGTACCGGGCGAGTGCCTGAACGGCCGCCGTCTTGCGCTCGGGCATGGCGTGTAGATAGCGCTGGGTCGTGGCGATCTCGGTATGTCCGAGAATTTCCTGAACGGTACGGAGGTCCATCCCCGACGCGACCATCCGGCTCGCGGCCGTATGCCGCAGCGTGTGGAACACCACGCCGGAGATGCCCGCCTTCCTGCATGCGCGAGGGAAGACGCTCTTGAGGTCCGAGTACCGATCTCCCGTGAGCGGGTTGGCGAAGATAAACTCCGAGTCAGCCGTGTCCCGGAGCTTCGCGAGTTCGCCGGCCACAAGCGGGCTTATGGGAATCGTCCGATCCTGGCCCGACTTGGTTTGAGTGACGAGAATCTCGCCGGCTTCCAGGTTCACACGGTCCCAAGTTAGGTTCAGCAGTTCGCCCTTTCTCATACCCGTATTGAGCGCCAAGATGACCACCGGCTTGAGGTAGGCGAGGTCCGGCAGGTTGCATACGGCCAGAAGCCGCCGCTCTTCCTCGACCGTCAAGTAGCGCTCGCGGCCCCGGCTTTCGGGAAGAAACTTCACGGCTGAAACCGGGTTTACCCTCAGCCATTTGTTTTGAATGGCGAGGTTGAAGATGCGCCGCAGCAAGGCCAGTTCCCTGTTTACCGTCGAGGCACAGCGCGGCTTTTTTCCCCGTCTCATGGACTGGCGCCGCTCGTTCTTGAACTTCTCGATCAAAATGGGGGAAATCTCCCGGAGCCCCCGCTCGCTGAAGAATTCCTCCAGCGGCTTAATCCTCGACTGATCGCTCCGCCAGCTCCGGCGGTTGTCTTTCGACCACTGCATGAACCGACTCGCGAGCACCTTGAAGGTGAGATCAGAGCGCTGATCGAGAATCTCAAATCGGCCTGCCAACAGCTCGCCCTTTAGCCGATCCTCCGCCTTCTGCGCCTTTCGCCGATTCACTGCCTCACGGATCGAGAGGTGATACCGTACCCCGTTAATCTGAAACCGCGTCCACCAGACACCACTCCGCTTGTAAATCATCTGAATCCTCCAGCCTTATGCTTCTCACGTAACTCACGGGCGAGCCGCTTAGGAATCTCCCTCCAAGCTCGTTTATGCTCGCGGATCAGCTCCAGGGCAATCCTGATCTTAGTTTCCTTGTCCGGCGAAAGGCGGAACCGACCACGCTCGACAGCCGCAAGCAGAGACTTGGTTAACCCCGAACCGTAGGCTAATTCCGCGAGGCTGACTCCGAACCGTTCACGTGCCTTCTTTAGATCCACACCGACTAATGTACACGAAAACATGTACAATCTCAAGTAAGAAGTTTACTGGTTTTCCTCAAAGCGACTCTAGTGAGAACACTTCACTTGGTCGGAATGCCGCCACCGGTCGGGGTGGGGGTGGGGAGAGGGCCGAGGACGGAATTTTTCTGAGAAAAACTTTGTTTTGGCGCCCGATCATTGATCCGACCATGCATTCATATTCAGCCTCTTGGGTGGGCGTAACTTCCAGAATTCGGTGTTTTTTCTGTCAGTACCTGCCACAATTAGTCCTCCCTTTTGGGGTTTACTGGATTTGTAACGTCTTATGCCATAGTAGAATATAAGATCTTTCTTAAAGTCTTGCCTTAGCTGGCAGGCATCAAACCGACATCGCGCGTGTGTTTTGCGCTTTTTGCAACGCCCTCTCCAGTCTCCAGGGAATTAGTGCCCGAGGGTAAGGCACCCCTCGCCAGTTGACCATCACCCTCTGCGATCCTCACATCACCCAATGCTCAGTACACGGCACGCACCCGCACGCCCGGCAAGACGGGCAATTCTCACTAGTTTGCCAATACGAGGTCCGTGCCGGGTTGAGCCTCCAGTCCCGGCGACCCTCTTCTTGAGAATTCTGTCCATTCTGGCATTTCTGTCTGTAGGGTAAGACTTCGTCGCGTGTCTCTGGCCTTGGGTCATGGTCTCGGATCAATTGGAGAAGGTCAGCCTTGGAGAGTCTTCCGTCTCTCAGTTCCCGGAGCAGTTCAAGCGGAGATTTCATTTCCTACCCTATAGACAGAATTGACAGAAATGACAGAATCGCCTCGTTCCGTTGTGCTCCTAGAATTCCTGGAAAGGAATCGCGGGTTGACTTCCCACATAGGGCTAGGTGGTTGTCCAGCGCCCTCTCGGGAGGGCAAGGGCTTCGCTCTGAGGTAGTGTCTCTCCTCCAGGACTTCGAGCGCTATCCGCAGTTCGTCAACCCGGTTAACACCTTGATGTGCTCGATGGGAGTCTCGAAGACTGAATTCCTTTAGCGATCGGCGTTGAATCCACCTGAGAACCGCCATGGCTAGGGCTACGTCAGGTGTTGCCCCCATCATCGAAAAGGCCGCGAGTGCGTGCTGTTTGAGATAGTCACCAACCGCCCACGCATTCAGAATGACTTCGGTTGTGATCACCACTCTCGCGGGATCACCATGCCGATGTTCGATCAAATGAAAACCACCGGCAATCCTCGCAACCGCTCCCGCGAGTTTGGACGCCCAGCCTGAGATGCCTGAAAGCGGCTTGCCCGGCGCTTGCGCGCGCTCGATTTCACCCGCGTACACTCGCCAAAGCAGCGAAGCATCCGTTGACAGGCACAAAGTCGCGGGCCGATCCTCCAGTCTCACGGCCAGGGTGAGTGTCATTAATTCCCGAATCGCTTGCCCGTACGCGTCACGTGCGGTCCTGTTAACGGCGATGTCTTTGTACTCGCGAGTGCCCACAAGGCTTTCCGGGAAGGAATAGAGAAATCGGTTCAGGAGCCCTCTTCCCCGAAACGTCTTGTTATTCCCCAGGTCTTCGACAACCCACGGTTGGGGGCTAAGTCCGATCGTCAGTGCTGGACGTTCAACGTGCTCGGCCCGCCCCATTCGATCGACGATAAGCGTGTCCCCCGCGTGGCCTTTGATAAGAACTTCCACATTCGGCTTACCGTTCTTGCTATACCGGCCGTTGATGATTTCAAAAATTCCGCCTTCTGCGCTGAAGAGTCCCATCCGCCCGTTCTGCTCGAAAAGTAGCCCGGCTAGCCGTTCCGGTGTCACGTCGTCGGTTAAAAGCCGCGGCAAAGCTGAAACTGGTGTCAAGCTCTGCGCCAGCTTGACCGCATCTTCGGTCGCCTGAAGTCTCACCGCAGAGTCGCTTGTCTTTGCCGCCTTGTCACGTAGATTCTTGAGCCTGGCATCTTCAATGGCCCTGAGCTGTGAGGCTTCCGCAATTATGGGCTCGGCCTCTTCGATCATCTCCTTTTCAGCTCTCTCAAGGGGCGCGACCATATCCCTGAAAGTTCCACTCTTTCGCTCGCCAGAAGGAAGGGCCGTAAGTGTGTAAATGTTCAGTGGTTCACTATGAGCGTCATTCAATCGAATCTCAAACGAACCGCTGGCGACTAAAGCCGTTGCGGATAGGGCAAGCATGGCAGGAAGATCCACCGGCACTTGACGCGTTAACGCCACGTCAATAACCATAGTGCGCAGCGGCTCGGGCAGCGCCTCAACCGGAAACGTTGGGAGCTTCACTGGGGCCTGGAATGGTGTCGGATCTGGCCATGAGGCACCGTCATGACTTACGTTGGATTCCAAAGCCGGGGCCCTCTCGATACAACCGCGCACCGCCTCAAGTCCGGCGTGCAAGTGCAGGTCGTTGAAGTCGGTTGCATGTTCCGGCCTGTTATCGCCGAAGTCGGGGATGGCCAACAGTCCGGCCACTGCCAGCGCCGCTTCGCGAGCTTTCGTTAGTCCTAGATTTCCCGGCTTCTTGGCATCATCATCAGCGCAGACTATTAGACGCAAGTCTGAGAACTTCACTCGCAGCGCCTGTGCCACCGGCAGCAGATTCCCAGCGGTGAAGGCCACAGCCACCGCGCAGCCCGTAGCCTCATAGATGCTTGCACCCGTGGCATAACCCTCAGCGATGCACAACGAGCCGTCCGGTTTGCCGATGGGGAAATAGCAGCCCGTTATCCGCCCGCCCGTGAGGAATCGTTTCTCACCGTCTAGCCCAATGAATTGCAGGCTCTGAATTTCTTCACCGTCGAGCAGCGGGATCACGAGCCTCCCATCATTCAGGCGTAGTCCGTGGGCCTTGATGCCTTTCCGGAGCAAATAAGCATGGTCGTTCGGGGCGGGGCTGGCACCTTGCCAGAGCACCTTCGCCCTCTTACGCGCCTCATTCTTGAGATTGGCGTCTTCAGCCACCGGCGAGAACTCCCGGCCGATCTCCGTCCGCTGTCTCCGGCCGGGCCGTGCCCCGTTCCCGTTCAGCGGAAAGAGGTCATTCACTGTGAGGCCGAGCGCGGCCACTACGCTCTCCAAGGAGCATTGCGCGTGGCATTTCAGGAGGAGCCGACCACCTCCTCCCACTCTCAGGCTCAGGCTTGGATTCCTGTCCTCGTGTGCGGGACACAGCGCCCGCCAACCAGAGGCAGATTCCTTTACCCCTTCGAGCCGGTTCAAGATAGTGTCAACCGAAACCCGAGTGGGGCTATGCTGCATCGCTGCGGTCCTCATTGGTGTCGCCCTCGGGGCCCTCAATCAGCTCCTCGACATCTCGCCAACGAAGAAGGACTCGGCGACCGAATCGCCCTGCCTTCAGACGACCGGACCGCAAGGCTTCTCTCACACTGCGCTCACTCACGCTCATGCGCCCCGCCGCCTCTTTGACCGAAATGAAGACTTTGCCATCAGTGTTCGAAGTTTGCATGCACTGTCACCTCATATAGAAAACAGTCGGTTAGTCAAAGGGATCGGGATTTAACTAACTGCCTGATCAGGGGAGAGCAGTGGGCCGCAGGTGAGACGGAGTTGCAGGGTACAGAACTGGCGGGGCTGATGAGATCACCCAACAGAGTCAGATCAAACGGAAAAGCATACTTGTCCGTTAGTTCTCAGTCTTCAGGATCTTTGCCGTGGCGGTTTTCATCGAACGGGACGTTTTGGGGGCCACTTCCTGATCCACCTGATGGCCAGGCTCGGAGCTCATTTTCGTGCTCTAACGCGAAACGCTTTGCCTCAGGATCGTTATATTGCGATAACTCGTCGAATAAGTTCCGTCGCTTTCCTCGACCGAATCGGTTCTGGTTGCCTCTTTGGCTTACTGCAATCTTGACCTTGGTCGCTTCACTCGGCGGTGGCTGAATCCGACGTTTCAGTTTCAGCTTGGATTTCGTTTCCGGCGAATGTTTCTTGCCTCGTCTCGAATCCCCAATCTTCTCTTTTGTATTGGCAGATCGTTCCGTATGGATTCGTTCTCCGCGCATACGCTCACCCTGGATGTACCGTAACTGCTTTAGGGCATCCTCCAGACATCTCTGAATCTGCTCATGTGTCAACTTAATGGGCACCAGCCCGAAGCTCCTTAGCATGAGTGTGGCTCCGGTACGACAGAGTTTCTGCAGTTGGTTGGGATCTTGCCAGAGCTTGCAAGGTTCACTCTTCTCGATAATCCCGGTAATGGCGAGGTCTCGGGCTATCCCGAATGCCCGCGACATAACCACCGGAAGCAACTGTATCATTGATGCTGCAACGGCATCTGGTGGCACAGGCCACTTGTCCCCGGATGGAAGTGAACGCTTCTTCAGAGACTCGCGAAAAGCGGAGGCGTTGCGACTCTTCGATTCCGAGGCTCTAGTGGGCGCCAGGTCCGAGATAAAGTGGGCTATCGAGTCAACCAGCCCTTGCGGGTTCACCGAGATCCTCATAATAACGGACCCGGTTGGATCGTGGGGTAGGTCGAAGCTAATAGATTTCCCTTTTTTGCTGGTCATACACGCCTCCCGTCAAGGCTCGTCCCGTCTGGAAGATTGGGTCGCGGCGGCGCCGACGGGTAGATGAAAGCGCCTTCGATCCGGTTGGCCTAACCGACTCTACGCGAACCAGAGGATTGTACGGCGAACGATGCGGCGTTAGAATGTCCAAGTCAGCAGTCTGCTTCAACGAGTGTTTTTCAGAATCTCTCGACGGCTTTCCCAACTCGAAGTTCAGCGAGAGATTTGGGGAAAAGACTTATTCGTGAAGCTCCTCTGACTGATGTCTTATAGCGCGTGTAAGCAGGGTATAGTCCTAAACCTATGTGACCTAGCGAGGGAGTACGGTGACGTGGCGGGGGTATCGTTTGCTGCTAATCGTAATAGTTGGAACGCTCGTGCTGGTGGTCTTAGTACCAAGGTTAGTTCCCTTCAAGGCTCGGTGGGAGGTACTACCTCAGGAGCGGTTCAATGATTTTGTCGAAGAGCAGTATCGTCAAGAACTACTCCCCCGAAATGCGACCCTGGTTTTCTTGCGCGACCGAATTACCCGACGCGAATATGTTGTCATGTGTGGACAACAAGATTTCGTCGCCCAGGGATTTGGTCACCGAGCAGAGTGGTTCCGTGACGTCATCAGTGCCAAGTATATTCAATGTGTTGGGGACGTTGCATACGTGGAACTATTTGAGGGACTAGAGGATTTCGACGAGACCCCCTACGAACCACGGCCATAGAGTGTCCGGTGTCACGAGGAAGTTCGCCAGCATTGTTGATCTTCTCGACTCAATACACCCATGAGGCCCATATGTTTTTGAAAGTACGAATGAGTATCATGTGGCTTAGCCTCGCCCTCTGCTTTTTCGGGACGGTTACCGTCACCGAGGCACAGCAATCAAGTGTACTTACGGCTGCATTAGGATCTGCACAACCTGGAAATGCGCAAACGGGCCGCCCGAAAAGAATTCCCGACAGTGCGAAAAAGGATCCATGCGCCGGGCTGATGGAGGAAGCCGCTAAGCTAGGGGCAGACAGTGCTTGGGGGCTTGCGCGGTCATTGATGGTGACTGGACTCTCAGGCACACCAAACCGTTTTTCGACAAAGGTATTGATTGAGAATTTTGATTCCTCATCGGGATTACAATATGCCGCCGCGCAGGTAATCCGCGACCATTTCCCTGATCGTTTTGCGATCGAGCCCGAGGCGGCTCTTGTCCTGCATATTAGTGGAACGTCGCGTTCTTCGTCAGGGGCGCAGTCTATTTCTGTAGAGCTGTACACTTACATGACGGCTCGTTTTCGAACTGGCCAAATCGTCAAACCCGTTCCGGGCACTCTCAACCTAGCAGGGAAGACCACATTACTGGTGAATTACTCTCTACAAGAAACAACTGATAACATCAAATCGATGGTTTATGAGGTACTGGCAGAGTTCGTTGCGAAATGGGAGAAGGCCGAAGCAGAATAACGCGAAACATCGACGGCAGTCCACTAAGGAGGCTTGTATGTTTCTGCATGTACCAATGAGAATCGCATCGTTTGGCCTAGTGTTCTGCCTCTTTGGGATCGCAACCGTCACCGAGGCACAGAAACTGAACGTAGTAATTGTTGATCGGCAGACTAGCGACCAGAATTATTCGTACGTCGTGCCGGGACATCTGTTATTGCGCTCGACGTCGAGTGCGAGTGTTTTTGGCACGGGGAATCCGGCAACCGGCACCGCCACATCTACGACAACCGGCTCAGCAATGCCTCCCGTACAGGTATCGTACGACGTCCGTGGTGCCACGTTTACGCTCAGACTGCCAGATGGACGTCTCGTAATCGTGAATTGCGAGAGCAAATACGCACCCAGAGGGGACTTCATCAATCGTCGAAGCTGCCGGATGCCGTTAGTGAATGAGATACAGGCAGAGTTTAAGGGTGACAAGGCCAAGTTATTTTGGCCCGTGAGCATCGATGGCAAAAAGTCTGAGTCTGAAACTTACAAGATTCTTGGCATCCTGACCCCGTAGCATACTTGGTCCATTTTTGGGCCACTTTCCTGCACGGAAGACGATTTTCACTCCAAAACACTGCAGGCTTATCGGATACCGAATCAGCCCCGCCAAGTACATGTGATTTCGGCGGCTTAGGCCCGTTTCAGGCTGCTGCTGCCTGCATCCCGGTTCCTTTGGCTTCCGCTGGCTTGACGGTTCTCCGGAGCCAAAGGTCAGGCGTTCGAATCGCCTCGGGCGTACCAATCCAGCCAGCCCCTGCTTTCCTTCTCGCCACTCTTAGAGACCTTTTCCAAAAAGACAAACCCAAAACTCTCGTACACTCCACGAACTGCTGTTGACCTGGTTTCATTTTGGGTAGCTGTACCGGATTGGGCCCATTGCTCCCCCGACTTCGACTCCGGAGCAAAAGGTTCCGCCCAAGGCGGTTTCGAATCGCCTCGGGTGTACCCACGATCGTCGTTGTTGGCTTAGGTAGCAGGAAAAAATTCCACGATTTTTGTCCCGTCCTGCAGACTCAAGGTCCATAGTTATTGTGAAGTAGTGGAAAGTCTTAGACCCTGTGGAGTCCTTCCTCTTGGCACGGTTCTTGCAACACTCTGTGGTGAAGCGGCTTGTCAACTGTTGGCAGCATCACGAGCTGCTCCATCGTAGCCAAGTAAGAATTCGTAGTGACAGGGCAGTGCAAAAAGGAGGAAATAATGAAGGTGAAGATCTTGGTATTTCCCGTGCTCCTTCTCTTGTTCTCGGTGTCATTTCAGCAACAATGTCCCCCAGCTCCGCAAATCATCTGTAACTGCACAACGCCGGATGGACAGCCAGGGGTGCAGGCAGGTGCGAGCAACGTCTGCCTGCGCGTATCCTGTGTCCAGCCGTGATATGGCTTTGGGCTGGACGCTGACAAGAGGTGAATGACGCCTCGTAGCATAGCCGTTTAGCCTTACTGCATCCCTGAATCCGGCGAGATGTTGACTGGTACCGCGAGTGCAAGATCACGTCAACCTGGCAGCGGGCCGGTGGGAATCGATCGGGAGTAAGGACCCTCGCCCCATGCAAGATGCATGCGGTCCCGATATGGTGTCCGCGGCTGAATCTTCAATTCCTGGTTCTCGGGCAGGCAGGCATTCTTGTGCCAGCACGCCAGGCTTCGAATTGTTGACGCTGCGGGAGGAGTTTTGGCAAGGTGAAACTGGGAATGAGCAAGCTTGGCCCGCATTTCTCACCACCGACCCATACCACCTGGACTTGTTTTCGCCGAGCGGCGAGCTTTCAAATTGGCGCCGGCGCTGGCCCCTTGATATCCCAACAGATCCCTTCCAGGTTCGCCTCGGATGAATGCCGGGAAGTATGGCGGGCGGCACGCTTGGTCAGACCGGTCTTGACGACGGCGTCCCTCACGGCCACCAATCAGCGGGCGCATTGCAGTACCTGCGGTCGAGGGACATGGCATTTCGATCAACAACTTAGCGGCGTGCCCGTCAAGACGAGCGCCCGCCATGTCGACGCGGTGTCTATTTCCTGGTTTAGCGTGCCAGGTGACGGAAAGTCTCAGCCGCCAGTCTTCGGGTTCGACCTGAGATGGGAGCTGGGGCAGTCATAGATCTGGGGCATGCCTCAGCGTCACGTCCGACGCGATGTGCGGCGCTCGCGCGAGTAGCGACTCGGAGGCTGGCCCACGTGCCGGCTGAAGGCGGTGCTGAAGGTACTCGCCGAGCTGTAGCCGACGCGTTCGGCGACCTCGTCGAGCCTGAAGTCGTTGCGGCGGAGCAGATCCTTCGCGACGGCCATGCACCATGCGAGCAGGTATTCCATCGGCGGCAGGCCCACGGTGTGCGTGAAGCGCTCGAAGAACGCGGAGCGTGAAAGCGCGGCCGTCTTCGCGAGATGGGCCACCGTCCACGAACGCGAGAGCTGGCCATGCATCTGCCGCATCGGGCGAGTCGAAGACGAACCAGCCGCCGAGCAGCCGTACGTCGGGGTGTCCAGTGCGCGTGCCGTGGCGGACGTCACCTTCGGGTCGAATCGCGCGGGCCTCACCGTTTCGAAGCCAGACATGGTAAAGCCCGGTGTCGCAGGCAGGAGTACGAAGTCGCCAGCCTCGAGCATGAGGGCACGCTGGCCGTCCACGGCGAGACGACAGCGCCCTTCGAGCACGGCGCAGAAGCTTGGGTGGCCGAAGGCCGAATAGGCGACGCCCCAGCGACCGGCGCCGCTGATGCGTCTCGAGAACACGGCGCGGGGCTGAAGCAGCGCGATGACTTCCGAGAGTGGGTCGTTCACTGCACGATCACATGCGCGTGAAGCGGGTGGAGCCGGGCTACGGCCCGACGACGCGCTTTACGAGCAACACGGGACCGCGCCTGGAAGGGCTGATTCCCGAGGCGTACGCGCCTTTCGCTCAGCGCATCTTCGCTTTACTTGTGCAGAGTGCGGCTGCGGTGACGACCGAGTCCGACGTGGCCGAGGTGGTGTGGCGTACCGCGAACGATGCGTCTGGGCAGCTCCGATTTCCAGCAGGTGCCGACGCGGTGGCGCTGGCTCAGTCGAGCTAATCGACGGTGGCACCGGGAGCTGCGTGCGGCGTCGACCTCCATAACCTGCAGCACCGACGCGTGAGCAGGCCTCCGCCGGAGAGCAGCAACCCAATAGTCCTCTTCCGAGCGAAGGTCTCTGACGAGCGATGGCTAGGTGCCGGCGAAAAAAGATGACCAGCACTCGGCCCCGAGATCCGGAGACGAGATGATGAGGAGGATTCGAACTCAAGGCTCGGTGGTACGATTCCTCATGAGGCAACGACCCTGGAATAGTTTGAATCTGAGATGAGGCACTACGCCCGAAAGAAATAATTGTCGCTGATCAGACGCGTTTACCGCGCTTTCACGTAGGGAGCGGTGGGCGAGCGCGAGGGCTGGGATAAGGTCCGGTGCGCCATGAGCCGCGCCCAACCGCTTCGGCCCCTCCGGCCGTTCGCTATGCTGTTCCGGCGCTTGCTGAACTTTGCGACATAAAGTACATTGCAGCGCTATTCCTCTCCATCGACCTTGAAAGAACGATGAACACGGACATGCACGGGGGAAAGACAGTGACAGGAAACCCGGCGAACGGTGTCGGAAAGCGCTGGAGCCGTTGGAGGATAGCGGCCTGGGCTGTCGCAGCGCTCATCTTGCTGCTGCCCTTGGTTGCGATGCAGTTCACCGATGAAGTGGTCTGGGATGTGGCCGATTTCGCTTTCGCCGCCGTGCTCCTGTTCGGCGTTGGTGTCCCCTATGAGCTAGCAGTGAGGAAGACAGGCGGCACCGCGTACCGAGCCGCCGTCGGCGTCGCGCTCGCGGCAGCGTTCCTCCTCGTCTGGTTGAATGGTGCCGTTGGCATCATCGGGTCTGAGGACAACGACGCCAACTTGATGTATGGCGGGGTGCTCGCCGTCGGAGTCATCGGTGCCATCATCGCGCGCTTCCAATCCCGTGGGATGGCCCGCGCGTTGTTCGCGACGGCGCTCGCTCAGGCGTTGGTTGCTGTGGTCGCGCTGATCGCCGGGTTGGGTTCCCCCGGGAGCGGGCCGCTAGAGATCGGGGCACTGAACGGGTTCTTCGTCGCGCTTTTCGTCGGATCGGCCTGGCTGTTTCGGGAAGCGGCGCGTGGGGGACCCGAACGGGGCGCGGCATGACCCCCGCTGCACGGGCGAAACGCTCTACCGCCTCGCTTACCTCACCGACAGCAGCTCACTACCTCTGTTCGACCGCCTCAATACACCATGAAGAAGCTAAAAGGCTGCCCAAGTGTCCGAAAACTTGGAGTCACTGGCACCGAGTCCAACAGAAATGATAGCGCCGCGCCACTGATTACGCGAAGCGTCACCATGTCCTGCCATGCATTCGGAAACCGCATGCGATCGTAAGGTCGTGCCGTGTTGCTGGGCGACGATGACAAACCGTTCCCGAGTTGGTCGGAGACAATGATGAAGTACTTTTTCGGATCCAGCGCCCGACCGGACCCGATGAGCCACTCGATGTCACCATGATTCGCACCGAACGGCGTTGGGTAGAGAATGGCGTTGTTCCGCTCGGCGTTGAGCTGACCGTGAGTTTTGAATGCAAGTTTCGCGCTGCTGAGGATCGTGCCCGAGCGCAGCGCAACTTTGCCGAGTTCAAACACGCCTTCAACAGGCTGCGCCGGCTTGGTTGTCTGAGAGGCACTGGTTTTGGCAGCCAGGAATGTGCCAACGCCCACTGTACTGATCGATCGCAGAAAGCTGCGACGTGCCAAATCAGGTTCCGACATATTGCACGCACTCCGTCCGATCAACACTTCGGCGACTTGCGCTTCTTGCCGATCGCGCTGCGGACCTCGAATTTCTTGATATGATCGGGCGCGAACGGAATCTTGCACGCCCCGACCAGGTCGACTGCGACCTTGCCGATGCCGTTCGCCGTATCGACCGCGAGCTTGTGGAGCGGTTTGACGAAGCAGGCGACGGCGATGACGAAACCGTTCATCACGTATTTGACGCGATTGGGCTGCTGGTGGATCGACTTCGCCACGCGCTGCAGGAGCGACTTGATCTCGCCAACATCGAGG
>JACQTD010000110.1 GCA_016210985.1 Acidobacteriota bacterium | reverse complement strand
GCTGAAGAACGCCCTGCTGGCCATGAAGACGCTTCTGAACGATCCGCCTTACAACTTCGTGCTCCACACCGCCCCTCCGATGTTTCGAAGGCCGGGTCATCCCGATCACTGGAATTCCATTGAATCGGATTATCATTGGCACATCGAGATCATTCCGCGCCTGACCCGGATCGCCGGATTTGAATGGGGCGCCGGGCTGTACATCAATCCGACCCCGCCCGAGGCGGCGGCTGATTATCTCCGGCGGGAGATGGAGCGGCATCTCGAGCCACCCGGCGGGGCGGAATCATCCGGCCCGGTCAAAGCCCATGGCTGACCGCCTCCCGTTCATCTTCGGGGTTCACGCCCACCAGCCAGTCGGGAATTTCTCCCACGTCATCGACCAAGCCTACGAGGGGTGTTACCGCCCGTTCCTGGAGGTGCTGCTCCGCTCTCCCTCCGTGAAATCAACGTGGCACCTCAGCGGGCCCCTGGTCGACTTCCTCGAGGCGCGCTATCCGGAGTATCTTCAGGCGCTCAGGTCGCTGGTCGTCGAAGGACGGGTCGAGCTTCTCGCCAGCGGATACCAGGAGCCGATTCTGGCCTCGCTCTCCAGGATCGACCGGCGGGAGCAGGTAGGGCGATACCTTGACCGGTTGGAATCGCTCTTTGATGTCCGCCCGATGGGGCTTTGGCTTACGGAACGCGTCTGGGAGCCGGAGCTGATCGAGGACCTCGTCGCTTGCGGAATACAGTATGTATTCGTAGACGATTATCACCTCCTCTCGGCCGGATTCGCGCCCGAACAGCTTCACGGTTACTTCCTCACCGAATCCGGTGGTTCGAAGCTCGGAGTGTTTCCGATCGACGAACGGCTTCGCTACTTGATTCCATTCCGGGAAGAGGATGAGACACTGGAGTATGCGGAAACGTTAATGGCCGGGAGGGACCTGCCCGCGGCCATTATCATCGATGACTTAGAGAAGTTCGGCTCCTGGCCCGGCACGAATGATCTGGTCTACAGGCGAGGCTGGCTGGCCCGGTTTTTCGAGAAGGTCTCATCGCAGTCCTCAATGGCGTGGACGCTGCCGCGGGAATATGTCGTGGCCGCGCCGCCACGAGGGTTGGCCTACCTCCCGACCGCCTCCTACTTCGAGATGGGCGAGTGGTCGCTCCCGCCGGATCGCGCCCGCGAATTCGCGCGATTGATCGAAGAATGGAAGCGGACGCCCGGATGGAACAGCGTCAAACCCTATCTGCGAGGGAGCATCTGGAAGAACTTTCTCGTCAAGTATCCGGAAGCCAACTATCTCCACAAGAAAATGATGCATGTCAGCGCCAAAGTGAATGCCCTCCCCGATCCCGTCCGGCGGGAGGCGGCCCGTGCGGCGCTTTACCGTGGCCAGTGCAACGATGCCTTTTGGCATGGCGTCTTCGGGGGGCTCTACCTCCCTCACCTCCGGCGTGCCAACTACCGAAACCTGCTCGAGGCCGAGGCCCTCGCCGAGGAGACCAGACCGACGGTCCTGCACGAGGATCTGGACATGGACGGATCGCCGGAAGTTTACGCTTCCGGCCGCGATTGGGTGCTTTGCATCGCGCCCCGGAAGGGAGGAGGTCTCCGGGAACTGAGCGCCCGCGGCTTGCTCCACAATTTCTGCGACACGCTCAGCCGGCGCCGGGAGCATTACCACCCGTTGGGAGAAGCGGTGGCCAAAACAGAATCAAGAGCCGATGGGGAGGCCGGCGGTGACAGCATTCACGACCTCCAGAAGGCCATTCCCGCCAAAGTGCGAAGCCGGATGGCCTACGACGCCTACGAGCGGCTCTCCTTCCTCGACCACTTCCTTCCGGCGGGCACCACGCTGAAGGCCTATCGACTCGCCCGCCACCGCGAGTTGGCCGATACCGTGGTCTCGGAATATGCCTTGGACCGACTGGTGGAGGATCGTGCGTTGCTCTCGCGTTCCCTCCGGCTCGAGAATGGCCTGACACTTACGATTCGCAAGGAATACCGCTGGAATCTCGGCCCCGGGCGGTTTGAGGTGCAATACGAGATCGTGGGGGAAGGAACCCTCGATGAACCCATAATCTTTGCGCCCGAAATGACCTTCTCCTTCCCCTCCGCCGACTCGGAACCGGGATCGATACGCAAGCAGGGAGAGGTGCTCGGCGGCTTCGGTGAGGATCTTGAGGTGGAAGGCGGCGAGTTGATCTTCCGGGACGAGGTGGGAGGATTCGAATTGACCATTCTCGCCTCCGGCGCCGAACGCTTTTGGGTATATCCGGTGATGACGCTCTCACAATCCGAAGGCGGCTTCGACGAGATCTATCAGGGCAGCTCGATCACGCCTCTTTTTCGGCTTTCACCGTCTTCATTTGAATTCCGGTGCGCGATTGTACTCCATCTCCAACAGCTTACTTCTTAATCAATCCAGTGGTACCCCCCTGGGACCGCACGCTTCCAGCGTGCAGCGCTTTGCGGTCAAACGAACCGAACTGGGAATCGATGGTAGTGAGTTGGCACGGAAGGCACGAGGATGATACGCAGACGAATACGGTTGTGTATACTGATGATATGCGGAGTTGTATAATTCAGAGGTGGGCGAATCCACGAAGATCTTCAGACACTGCGCGACGGCCGCCTATTTGTTGGTGTCGTTGTGGCCTCAAGCTTCCTGCGCACACCATCGAGAATCGAGTGACTTTCAGTTGGCGCTCACTCGTGAATATGGTCGCTCCACGTTCTCTCAGTGCCGATTGGGCGTAGTCGCGTTCGAGGGTCGGGTCACAGCGCAGCTGAACTGCACGTATGCGGCATTTGATGGCAGAGGGCAGTCCATACCGCCCTTAGCTGCGCGCGAGGAATTGCCGGCAGTTGACTCGAAGCGGCTGATAGACTTGGTTCAGCGTGCTGCCCTGTATCACGGAGAGCATATTGGGACCGATGGCACGCCGGTGGATGGGGTGTTCGAAACCATCAAATTGACCACAACCAAGCGGACAGTCGTCCTGGTTACATCAGGCAATCCGAGCTTCACTCGGGGTTCCGTGCGCCGGGAACTCTTGTCTGAACTGACGGCCATGGAAGAACGACTCCGCCGTAAGAAGACGAGGTGAATCCAGCCCAAGCAGCCGACGAGTGGCGCAGTGGCTGGAGCCTTGCATCACAGGGCCAGAGTGCTAGGAACCGCGACTCCGGCAGAGGCATCTACGGACGGAACTGGTCATGCGAACGGCGGTCAAGACCATCGAGTGAATGCCACGCTGAACATCCCTGCCGATGACGCTCAGGCGGTTGCTGTGGTTTCGGCGATCCACAGTGGCGATGTCGAGCGGCTGCGGCAGCTGCTAGCCCGAGAATCCCGGCCTCGCCGTGGTAAGGATCGTTGATGCTCACGGGGTATCGCGGACGCTCCTGCATATCGTAGCCGACTGGCCCGGGCACTTCCCCAACGGGGCAAGGACGGTAGCCGCACTCATCGCGGCGGGTGCTGATGTCAACGCGGGAGTCATCACCCCGGTCCCCGCGAAACCGCCCGAGACGCCGCTCCTTTGGGCCGCCAGCAGCGATTACGTCGCGGTGCTCGATGCGCTCCTCGATGGCGGCGCGGACATCGAAGCCCCGGGTGCCATCTTCACCGGCGGCACGCCGATGTCGGATGCGGTAGTGTTTGCGCAATGGAAGGCCGCGCGCCGGCTTCTCCAGCGCGGTGCGCTGACCACGGTGTGGCAGGCTGCCGCGCTCGGGCTCCTGGACCGTGTCAAGGACTACTTCGCGGGCCCGGAACCATGCTCGATCGATGAGGCCACGAACGCGTTCTGGAACGCGTGTCGCGGCGGACAGCGGGAGACGGCTGTGTATCTCCTCGGGTTAGGCGCTGACCTTAACTGGATCGGGTACGACAGCAGCACTCCGCTGCAGGCAGCACAGGAAAGCGGAGCCGAGGATCTGATCGCGTGGTTGCGCAACCAGGGCGCCCGATCGGCCGACGTGCTAGAGTGAGATCGAAAATACGGCTAAGGGGTCGAGATGGACTGCAAGCAGGTACGCAGCATGGAATGGTCCGCCATCCGGGATCGCGTTCGCGACGCATCCATTGAAGGACGGATAGGACTTTAGAACGATCCAGGAGCATCTCGGTCACAAAGACGTGACCTCGACCATGATTTACGCTCATGTTCTGAATCGCGGTGGGAGGGGCGTCCGCAGCCCTGCCGCCGCCTTATGACTATCTGGGCAGTCGCACTTGTCGTAGGTTGATCAGGATAGCATTGTTCGTGTCATCGGGTGAAATCCAGGAGCTCCTGAATTGGCAGGCGATGATCGAGGGAAAGGGACCGATTCGAGATACGCGGACCGATACCGTCGTGTATCCGAGTGATATGCGGATCTGTATAATTGAAAGTTAGGCGTTGGGGGAGGGTCGGGCCGCGATGGCTACCGTGGTTACCGGGCTCAAGAAGCGTCTCGAAGCTCGTGGCGAGTGTGTCGTGATGGCCAATTTGGATAGCGGCTGGTTCGCAGTCAACCCCCACACATGGCAAACCCGGATGGAAGTGGCGCGACGAGAAGGCAGAGACGGCCCAAATCTTGTCGTTTATCGGACGAAGTCAGGAAACCCGCGAGACCACTATGCTATTCCATATCTGGTCGCCTCCGGTTTACTTACAAATGACACACTTAGAGTGCAGGCCAACGGTTCGCAACGTTGGAATCTGACGTTAAAAGGCGGAAGGCTCCATGTGTCGCACCGCTTGGGCTCGGTTGACGTCCACGAATTCCACGGTGCCCCTCTTATGGTCGAGAAGGCGGGCGATACAGAGATGATGTCCTTCGAAGCCGCGGTGTTGGCTTCTCGCAGGGACAAGGCCGGCCGCTCTACGCGACTGGCTCAGGCCCCACGGCAGCCCCTGCGTTCCTATGTCGTGCTGTCCACCTTTAGACGAAATCCGGATGTTGTTGCCGAAGTATTGGAGCGCGCCAATGGACTCTGCGAACGATGTCATGCTGCAGCCCCCTTCAATCGGGCGAGTGATGGCACTCCGTACCTGGAGGTGCACCACAAGGTGAGGTTGGTAGACAACGGCGAGGACACGGTCGAGAATGCAATCGCCTTGTGCCCCAATTGCCACCGATTCGCGCACCATGCCTAACTGAGCCCTTGCAGTGGACGCGCAAGAAGCCACGCGCCGCTGAGCGTCAACGGTAGGCACACGGAAAGATGAATACGCGGAATGGAGGAGCAGTGTGAGCCACTACGCGTGCCCCTACTTGGAGAGTGAGGTCGAACTGACTGAGGAGCGGGAGCGGCACATCGCGGAACGGCACCCCGACCTTCTCCCGGAGCACTGGGACCGGATCGCTGGAACCCTGGCCGAGCCCGATCAAGTCCGGAGGAGCGCTCGGTTCGGGAGCGCCAGAATGTTCTCCCGGTGGTACACTGATGTGCGGCAAGGCAAGCACGTCGTCGTGGTTGTCGTCAGCGAGCTGGACCCGACTGAACGTCACTGGATCATCACGGCGTACATGGCGCGAAAGCTGGCCGAAGGAGACGTGGAATGGAAACGAGACTGACATTCCGATACGACCGCGAGGCCGACATTCTCCACATCGACAAGTGCCCACCCTACGCTGCGCAAGAGTCGGAGGAGCTCGGGGACGAAGTCATCGCGAGGATCAACCCGAGCACGGATGAGGTCGAGAACCTCGAAGTGCTTTTCTTCTCGACCCGGCTCCTGCGAAACGAGCTCTTCGAGCTTCCCGTGACGGCCGACCTTCGAGTTGTGAGGGAGCGGGGCGCCTAACCAACAACGAATTAAGGAACACTCGAACAAGCCGTTGCCGCCGACAGCGCTTCGCACCTCCGCTGAATGGCATTGGGCCTTCCAGACTGTTCGGAGACGTTGCTGCGGCGGGCAGTCGATCCAGCTCACACGACCAGGAGCCTCAATGGCGAACAATGACCCAACCCACAACGACCTTGCCTATGCCGACATCCTTTGGAGGTCGGCCGATACGCTGCGCGGCCAGGTCGACGCCGCCGAGTACAAGCACGTCGTCCTCGGACTGCTCTTCCTGAAGTACATCTCCGATTCCTTCGGGGTCCGTCGCGAGGAACTCAAGGGCGAGCTGGAAGCGGACGGCATTAAGGGAACCCAACTCGAAAGACTGCTGGAGAACCGTGACGAGTACACTGCGGAGCGGGTCTTCTGGGTGCCGCCCGAGTCGCGCTGGGCCAACCTCCAGAATCAGGCAACGCGTCCTGACATCGCCACGTTGATCGACGACGCCATCCTCGCTGTCGAGCGCGACAACCCGAACCTCAAGGGCAAGCTCCCGCGCGACTACGCCCGCCGTGGCATCGCGCCGGAGAAGATGAAGGGGCTGATCGACTTGATTGCCGACATCGGCTTCAGGGGCGACCGCGCCAGGGCGCGCGACACGCTCGGCCGCGTATACGAGTACTTCCTCGGCAAGTTTGCCCAAGCCGAGGGCAAGCTCGGCGGCGAGTTCTTCACGCCCCGCTGCATCGTGCGGCTGCTGGTCGAAATGCTTGAACCCTACGAGGGGCGCGTCTACGACCCCTGCTGTGGCTCGGCGGGCATGTTCGTGCAGTCTGAGCGTTTCGTGGAGGCCCACGGCGGACGGAAGACCGACATCTCGATCTTCGGCCAGGAATCCAACCCCACCACCTGGCGTTTGGCTCACATGAACCTCGCCATACGCGGCATCGAGGCCAACCTGGGTTCGCAACCTGCCGACTCGTTCCTACGCAACCTCCACCCGGACCTCAAGGCCGACTACGTCCTCGCCAATCCGCCGTTCAACGTCTCCGACTGGTCGGGCAAGCTGCTGGCCGACGACGTACGATGGCGCTACGGCGCGCCGCCTGTCGGCAACGCCAACTACGCCTGGATCCAGCACTTCATCCACCACCTCGCCCCGCCCAACGGTCGCGGCGGCGGGGTGGCCGGCTTCGTTATGGCCAACGGCTCGCTCTCCTCGGGTTCGGGCGGCGAGGGCGAGATCCGCCAGCGCATCGTCGAGGCCGACCTCGTCGACGCCATCATCGCGCTGCCGGCCCAGCTCTTCCTTACCACCGGCATCCCCGCCTGCCTCTGGTTCCTGACACGCGACAAGACTGGCAAAAACCTCAAGCACGGCGGGCGCGATCGCCGCGGCGAGACGCTGTTCATCGACGCCCGCAAACTCGGCACCATGCAGACCCGCACGCTGCGCGTGCTCACCGGCGGGGACGACGGCGAAACGCTGCTCGCCGATGGCATGGGCGATCCGAATCCCGACTCCGACATTGGCCGCATCGTCTACGCCTTCCGCCAGTGGCGCGGCGAGTCCGCGCCCGCGTGGTGGAACGAGAAGGAGCACGGCGCGTGGGCCTACCGCGACATCCCCGGCTTCTGCAAAGCCGAGACCATCGAGGGGATCGGCAAGGACGGCTTTGTGCTCACTCCCGGCCGCTACGTCGGCGCCGAGGCGCCGGAGGACGACGGTGAGCCCTTCACGGAGAAGTACCCGCGGCTGCTGGCGGAGTTGGAGCAGTGCTTCGGGGAGGGGGAGCGGCTGATGGGGGTGGTGCGGGAGCGGCTGGGAGGGCTGGGAATTGACGAGTGAGCGAGTCGAAAAGCCATTGGGCGATGTATATGATATCCGCTCGGGCCTGTCTAAGGACGGATCCGAGTTCGGATCAGGCTATCCATTTCTGACCTTCAAGGATGTCTTCTACAATTTCTTTGTCCCCGATGAGCTCGGCGATCTAGTTAATTCGACTCAGGCAGAGCGTGACGTTTGTGACGTAAGGCGCGGTGATGTTTTCCTGACACGAACTAGCGAGACGATGGAAGAGCTCGGAATGAGCTGCGTGGCACTTAGAGACGTCCCGTTTGCCACTTTCAATGGGTTCACGAAACGTTTGCGGCCGAAGGCCGATGTGGAGATTATCCCTGAGTTCGCTGGCTACTTCTTTCGCAGTCCGCAATTTAGGCGCGATATAACCGCAATGTCCTCCATGTCTACGAGGGCTAGCCCTGCCCATACCCCAAAAATAACGCTGGACAATTTACCCCGGCTTCAGTAGGCTCCGGGTGTGCCGACAATCGAGACGATCAAGGAGGCACTTTCCGAGCCCGCAAGGTTTGTCGTGGTAAAGCAGATGGCTGGC
>JACQTD010000109.1 GCA_016210985.1 Acidobacteriota bacterium | reverse complement strand
CCGGAGCAGGTCGGGCCCGAGGAAGAGGCTTCGGCACTCGTCACCAGGCTGAAAGCAGGCGAGGCCGAAGCCTTTGAGCTGCTGGTCCGTACCCACGGGCCTGCCGTGTATCGGGTGACCTATCGGCTACTTGGGGACGCGGACGAAGCGCGTGATGTGACGCAGGAGACGTTCTTGAAGGTATTCCGGAACATCCATCGATTCCGGGGTGAGGCAGGACTGATGAGCTGGGTCTTCAGAATCGCCGTCAATCAGGCGGCCAACCAGCGGCGATGGTGGCGCCGGAGCCGCCGAAGTGAGACGGTTCCACTCGAGGTTGCCGGGGATGGTGAAGGCCTTGTCTGGGCGGAACGGATTGCCGACCGTCGACCTGACCCGGAGGAAGAACTGATCGCGAGAGAATTGAGACGGTTGTTGATGATGGCGCTTCATCGGGTGTCGATCCGTTTTCGAGTCACCCTGATTCTCAGAGAGATCGAGGGATATTCCTACGACCAGATCGGGGAGTTGCTATCGATTTCAGTCGGAACGGTGAAATCCCGAATCGCGCGCGGAAGGTTGCAATTGAAACGAGAGATGGAGAAGGCAGGGTGGACGCACGCCGGGAAAAATTGTCCCGAGAGATTGACCGGCTCCGATCCGAAGAAAACTTCGCCGATGGGTCTGCGAGGCGCTGTTTCAGATTCCGGTCAGCAACTGGGGTGAGGATCGGAGCCGGTGAACCCCTTGAACGACTATGGAGGTTGGCCACATGCGGTGCGATAAGGCCCAGGTCCTGATATCCGAGTGGCAGGACGAAATGCTCGAATCCGAACTCCGATCGGCGCTGGAGACGCACCTTCGGGTTTGCTCCGAGTGCCACGACCACGCCCGCTCGCTTCGGGACCTGAGCTCCCGCCTGGGGGCGCTTCCTGCGCCGGATTATCCCGAAGCCTTAAGCTCCCGCATCGTAGCCGAGGCGGTTTCTCGCGGGCTCCTCCCCGGCCACAGCCGAAGCCGGGCTTCCAGGCGATGGACGGGAGAAGTGTGGTACAGGCGGGAGCGAGCTATTGCCCTGGCGGCGAGCTTCCTGATCACCACGACGGCCTATCTCTTACTCCTCGGTTATCTGAAGCCGGTTCCAACTTGGACGGTACCCGGGCGCGCCGAACCGATTGCGATTTCCCCGCGCCAGTTCGCCGAACTCAATGCGCAGCCGCAGTTCACCCACGGCGACCGTTACACACTTCCACGCGTGATGAGCACTTCGGGACTCGAGGAGTCGCTTAGCGGCGCCCCGGCTCAGGCCATTTTCCTGGTGACATTGGTCCAAACTGACGGGAGGGCGTCGGTGGTCGAGATGGTCTCACCTCGCGGCCGGCCCGATGTGGCGGCACAATTGACGGTCGCCGTCCAGGATATTTCCTTCCGGCCGGCCACGACCTCGGGCCGTCCTGTCGCCACCCAGCTCGTTCTCATGGTGGAGAAGATCGACGTCCAGGGTTAGCGGGCCAATCGGTCGACGGGGATTCTTCTTCGATTACCGCTTCGAGGAGAAATTCCGGGCTCGTTCCTATGGATTCGCCGGCGGGAAAGCAGGTTCGGGGACGGGTCTGGGAATCGAAGCGTGGTCATCCATCGGTCTCCTCCGAGCCGTCGTTCTCCCCTTCCTTATACAGGTACTTGATGCTTTTCTTGAAGATCAGGAGATTCGGTTCCCCGACCCGATGCACCTTTAAACAGTTCCTGTCATACCACTCGATTGAGCCCTTGATCGTCTCTCCATCGTTCAGGACGAGCACCATCGGAGTGTGGGCCTCCATCTGCTTCCGATAGTAGTAATTCTCGGCGTGGGTTTGCTCCGGCGGTACCCTCTTCCGCTGCTGCACGGATTGCCCGGGAGTCCGCGAGATGTTTCCAGGATCATAGAGGCTGCGGTTGCCGACGTCCTGATAAGAATGCCTTAAGCTTCTCTTATTCACTGAGATCTCCTCCAGTCGGGTACTTCAACTTCCCTTAAGTTTCGACTTCGGGGAAAATAAGTTTGTATGCATAATACTCGATACGCCTCCTTTTTGCAAGGCTTTGGTCGCTCGGATCTGGTCCCGCCCTTGCTTTCGCCCGGAGCCGCCGTGGAATCGAACATCGGGGCCTTCCGGTTTCGTATATAATCCCGCGTCCATGGCAAGTGACCCAATGACTCAGCTAAGTGACAAGATGCAGTACCTGCGGACCCGGTTTGCCGGAAAGTGGGTGGTTGTGTGCCTGCTGCTAATTTGGATGATCGCCGGGGTCGGTTCTCCCGTCGTCGTACCGGCGGCGCAGGAAATCCCGCCCTATCAAGGGTACGTGAACGACTTTGCGGGCGTCATCGAGCCCCGTGAAGTGGCCAGGCTCTCCACGCTGCTGGAGCAGGTACAGGAGCGTGCCGGAGTGGAAATGGCGGTCGTCACCATTCCCTCGCTCGAGGGCCGGGGCGTTGAGGAATATGCCAACGCCCTGTTCCGCCAATGGGGCATTGGTCAAAGGAAGGAGAATAGCGGGCTGCTGCTACTGGTTGCACCCAATGACCGGAAGTATCGGATTGAAGTCGGCTATGGACTCGAAGGTGACCTTCCGGACAGTCTGGCCGGTGACATCGGCCGTCGGATGGTGCCCTATTTCAGGCAGAAACGTTACGGAGATGGGATCACGGTCGCAGTCGATGCCATCGCGGCCACGATCGCCCACGCCAAGGGTGTTGAGATCTCCGGCGCCGATCCGTCGCTGGCCCAGCAGCGCAAACCCCGGAGGAGCGGTTTAGCCGTCGGCTTGGTCTTCCTCGCCATTTTCCTGACCTTTATCGGCGTGGTGGCGTTTTCGGCCTGGGAGAGTGGGCGCCGTGGAGGGCGGTCTCGACGTCGAAACGGGTCGGACTGGATCTGGTATCCCTTGATTTTCGGCGGCGGCGGCTCGGGAGGATTCGGCAGCGGAAGCAGCACGGGTTCGAGCGGATCGAGCTGGTGGGACGCCGGTGGCGGCGGAGGTTTTGGGGACGGTGGGTTCGGAGGGTTCGGGGGTGGCTCCTCCGGAGGCGGGGGGGCGAGCGGAGACTGGTAGCCCAAGAGACAGGGCGGGGCCCGCAGGCGTGCGGGTTGGTGACCATCCATCATGAAAGCGATTTCGCTCGACGAATTGGTTGCGGAATTAAACCGGGTCCATGCCGGGAACGTGCTCTCGGTTGTGCTTTATGGCTCAGCCGTGACTCACGATCACATCCCGGGCGTTTCGGATCAGAATGTCCTCGTCATTCTCGGGTCGATCAAACCGGAGGACTTGCGGGCCGCGCATCCACTGGCCGAGCGCTGGAACAAGGCAGGGAACCCGCTGCCGGTCTATTTTACCCGTGAAGAGATCAGCGACGCCGCCGATGTCTTTCCCATCGAGTTTTTGGACATGTCGGAGCGCCATCGCGTGCTGAGCGGGATCGATATTTTCCAAGGCCTCACCATCTCGAAGGCCAATCTCCGTCACCAGCTCGAGTATGAACTGCGTGGGAAGCTCATCAGGCTCAGGGAGCTTTACATCCCCGCCAGTCATAGCGGAGAACGGTTGTCCAGGTTGATGATGGACTCGCTTCCCAACTTCACCACGCTTTTCCGGCATGCCTTGGGCTTGGCAGGAAGTGCCGGTTCTCATGTGAAGCGGGGAATCATCGATCAAGTCGGCGCGCGACTCGGTGTGGATGTTTCCGCGTTCCTTCGCGTGCTCGGCCTGCGCGAGCACGCGAAGCTCCTTCCCCTGTCCGAGGCCGAAAGCATCTTCGCCGGCTATCTCACGGGAATTCAACTGGTGATCGAGAAAGTGGATGAACTCGATCTGGAACGGGTTTGAAATCTAGCGGGAGGATGCACCCATGAGCGATCTTTACGGCGGTCAGGAGGGCGGAAAGGAGCAGTTTCGCGAAGCCTTCACCCGGGAACAGCAACAAATGGCTGAAGTCAAGGCCAAGAAGTCCCGCGTCAGGCTGATGGTGATCGGAGCGGTGATCGCGGTCGCGCTGATTTTCGGCGGGTCGTCGATCTCGACTTACAACACGCTGGTAGCCAAGCGGATCCAGATCGAGGGGCTGCAGGCACAGGTGGAAAACCAGATGCAGCGACGCGCCGATCTCATCCCGAATCTCGTGGCCACGGTGCAGGGCGTCGCCAAGCAGGAGCAGACGGTGATCGGCCAGGTGACGGCGGCGAGGGCCCGGCTGATGGCGGCACAGACTCCTCAGGATCGCGATGCGGCGGATACGCAGCTGACCGCGGCCCTGCGCGGCCTCAACTTCCTGTCCCTGCAGGAAAACTATCCCGAATTGAAGTCGAATGAGAGCTTTCTCCGGCTTCAGGATCAGCTCGAAGGAACCGAGAACCGACTGGTGGTGGCGCGCCGGGATTACAACCTGGCTGTCCAGGATTACAATACATCGCGATCGTCATTCCCGGGGGTTCTCCTCGCCCGCATCCTGGGATTCAATCATGTGGATGCCTACTATCGCGCGCAGCCGGGCGCCGAAAGGCCTCCGGAGGTCAAGTTCTAGAGCCCACGTTCGTAGTTCCGCCTTCAGGCGGGCCTTGCTGCAGCACGACTTCCGGTTGAAGCCGGAACTACGAACCCCGGCCCCGGTTCGTAGTGGTGCCTATAAGGCGGGCCTTGCCGCAGCAAAACACACCGCAGTACGGGACACCAGACTCGAGACCCCGAAGTACGGCTTGGGCCCTGGATGCCGAAGCAAAGCGGCCGGCTGAAGCCGGAACTACGAACCTAGGTTTCAAGTTCGTGCGAAGTTTCGAGCTCCAGCTTCGGGATTCTCGACAGTCCCTGCCGGATCATCTCGTACTCAAAGCCGAGCCGGATGAGGTGGTCGTAGAGATTCTTCAACTCTTGCCGGGTCGTTGGCACGCCCCTCGTCCGTATGCGTATCTGTATCGCTTCGTCCACCAGGTCGCTCTCCTTCCGCAATTCATAAGCCGCGTCGACCGTTGAATCCACGAGGAGTTCCTGGAATTTCCTTCGTTTCAGTTCCGCCGTCATCCGCCGTTTTCCTATCGGCTTGGCGCCAAGGCGCCGGCTTGCAAGATCGGCAGCGTATCGCTCGTCGTTTAAATAGCCCAGCTCCTTCAATCGTTCGATGACCTTCTCGGCCACGCCCGGCTTGACGTGCTCCCGATCAAGGAGCAATTCCCGCAATTCTTCCACCGTCCGGGCTTTCGATGAGAGAAAGCGGGCGGCGCGCGTCAGGGCTTTTTCGTATTCGTCCGTCATCGAGGTACCTTTCCTGGCTCCCAACGAACCGCAGCGGCCGCTTCCGGTCTCGAGGCAAGTTGCGGATGCCGCTCAAGCTGAAGTTGGTCCGGCGCCGCTTGAGCCCAGCATCAATCCGGAAGACAAGAACAGTAGAGTTTGAATCCGACGACGGGTTACGTAAAGCGTTAATCTACGGAATTGGTTAGACGTATCGAGGGCATCGCGTCGTCTTGGATGGGAGGCATCGGGGAATCGGCGAGATATCCACCGAATTCGCCACGGGGTAACCAACGGAATGCGGAGAGTTTCACCTCCGGCTCGGTTCCCCCGTGGCTGCGAGAACCGTCAGTACGTGCAAGTGTTAATCAGGACAGATGATCGGCCTGGCGTGCTCAGGTCCGCGGAGGCGAGGTCCGGTTTGCCGTCCTTGTTGAAGTCTGCCACGGCAAGGGAATGAGGAGCACTGCCCACTGCAAAATTCGAAGCCGGGCCGAAATGGCCCGTTCCATCGCCGAGCAGGACGGAGACGGTGTTTGACGCGAAGTTCGCCGAAGCGAGATCGGCATTCTGGTCTCCATTGAAGTCGCCTGCCGTCACGAAAACTGGCACGAGTCCGGCGGCGTGCGTGCTGGGGTTGCTGAAATTGCCCCCTCCATCGCCTAAGAGAACCGACAGACTGCCCGGATTCCCCTGACTCCTTGCCCCAAGATTGGCCGTGGCGAGGTCCAAGACACCATCCTTGTTCCAGTCACCCGCAACCACGGAATACGCTCCTTGGCCGGAACCGAAGTTTTTCGCCGCCCCGAACTGGCCGGTGCCGTCGCCCAACAGGATCGAGACGGTACTGGGTCCAAAATTTACGGCAGCAATATCCACGTTCCCATCGCCATTGAAGTCCCCGGCCGCCAGGGCCATCGGGGTAGATTCCACGGCAAAGTTGACCGCAGCGGCGAATCTTCCTGCGCCATCCCCAAGCAGAATCGATACGTTGCCCGTGCCTGCGTTGGTCGTGGCGACATCCAGATTGCCGTCCCGATTGAAGTCGGCGGAAACGATGGAGGTGGGCCTGTTTGCAACAGTGGTATTGACTGCCGCGGCAAATCCGCCCGCCCCGTCTCCCGCCTTGAAAGACACGTTGTTTGAACCATCGTTTGAGGTAACCAGATCCAGGTTCCCATCCTTGTTGAAGTCTCCAACGGCGATGCCATTGGGCCGGGTCGCCGTCGCTGAATTCGCGGCGGTGCCGAATTTGCCGGTCCCGTCACCCAGGAGCACCGAGACATTGTTCGATGATTGATTCGCTACGGCCAAGTCGACGTTGCCATCACGGTTGAAGTCTCCTGTTGCGACGAAAATAGAGTTGCTGGCCGCATCATAGTTTTCAGCCGCTGCAAAGCTAGGTGTGGCGCAGGGTCCCTGCATAGTGCTGCTCCAGCTCGCCGGTGAAATCAACAGGACCAGGATCAGGAGGGGCATGGCCCCCACGACTTTACGGCCGGGGCTCGTCCCAGGCCACGAAACGCTTCGAAACCGGTTGGACGCTTTCATCTTGATGTTCTCCTTTATCGGGGTTAGTCGAAACACATGAAAAAGCGACACCGCCCAAGGCTGACCATTGCTAGAAGGTCTCGCACTTTGGGCGTCGGTTGAAGGTCCGCTACGACATTGACCATCGGCGATGAAGTCCGACTCGGGTACCGACTACCGGGGGCTACCGAAGGGAATCAGATGGTTCGAACTATCGTACTGGACCAACCAGGAAAACCAAACAATCGGAAACGTGGCAGAAGGTACTCGCTCCCCCTGACACTGTCAAGCCGGCGCACAAAGCCGCCCGTAGCGCGACGCATGGACAGTCCATCGGCCCTGAACATCTACACCGAGTTACGATGGACCGGCTTCGCACTGTTCTGCTACCATCGCTGCAGAAGGGTTTCCCGTATAAAGCCTTGTTGCGGACGGTGAGGCGAACCCATGGCGGACATAGTTGATATGGAGAAGATCAAGTCACTCTGCAAGCGGCGCGGATTCATCTTCCCTTCCAGTGAAGTATACGGCGGGCTGGAGAGCACCTGGGACTACGGGCCGCTCGGCGTTGAGCTCAAGAACAACGTCAAGCGCGCCTGGTGGAAATCGATGGTGTACGACCGCGACGACATGGAAGGGTTGGACGCCGCCATTCTGATGAACCGCCTGGTCTGGAAGTACTCGGGGCACGAAGCCACCTTCAGCGATCCCCTGGTCGACTGCAAAGAGTGTAAGGCTCGTTTTCGTTCCGATCACTTGCTTGAGAAGCAACTTCTTGGAAGTGAGGCTGCTGATGCAGCAACCACAAGCCGAGCACTCATGAAAGTATGGGAACAGGACAAGTCAGAAATGAGGGCAATCCTGGATTATTTCATGGCACGAGAGGCCACTGCGGGTCGGAACCATCGAACCGATGCTGAGCTCATCGCGGCACTGCAGCAGAACCCGGAATACCTGCCAGAAATTCAGGACGCGCACGTCAAACAAAGGATGAGGCTGCATGAGCGGTATTTCGGATTGCTTAACACTGACGGTCTGCTGGCGTGTCCCAAGTGTGGGGCAACTAAATCATTTACACAACCTCGGCGATTCAACCTGATGTTTAGGACCTTCATGGGACCACTGGAGGATGATG
>JACQTD010000136.1 GCA_016210985.1 Acidobacteriota bacterium | reverse complement strand
GCCGCAGCGTCCACGTTAAATGCATGTTTGTCGCTGGCTTCCTTCCGCAAATGTCGAAAAACATCCCCTCACCAGCTGGGCTTGTCGTAGCCACTCTTCGAGCCGATGCTTGAAGTACGGTCCGTCTGAATCCAGATCGAAAAACCCAATTTGGCGGGCGAAGTGACTACACACTTCGGACAGAAGTCGCTGCTGAAACTCCGGTAACTTGCCCGTTACATGCACGGTCGCCGCCGTTACCGCCCAGCGGTCCACGGATGGGTATGTTTTTAGGACCTCAGCGACCTTCATCACTTCGTAAGACTTCTGCATGTCGGCAAAACCCAGATTGAGTATGCCCCGAATCTCAGTCAAGCCAAGCCTCGGCGGTTTTACAGTGGCTGCCTTGATTGCTTCCAGGAATTGGTCAAACGGGGGCTTGGATCGTCGAGGCGGCTTGGACCTGTGTGTATGGGAAAAGATGGAGTCGTGCGACGTATTATTACCCATGATCTAAGAACTCCTCTGCCTCAACTCCGAAACAAGGGTTGTATCTCAGAACCCCATAACACTCCTTCGCCCCTTCCATATCACTATTAATCTCTAAAGCGAAGCCCAGCGTATACTCGAAGAAGCCATCCAGATATCGATTTTCCAAACGTGACAGCTGACGACCTATACTACACGCCTCTCGCCACGGTATGAGACTTGGGATGGCCCGATCGCGAGAGAAAGCCTGATGAAGGCTCCAAATTTGGCGGTCAAGCTCATCCTGGTGAAACTCGGGAAGACTGCGGCTGTATATGGTGAAGGTTTGCCGTTTTCCTCCCTCTGGTAGAACTTCAATCAGCAGTTCTCCTTCGAAGTCTCTTGGAACATACTGCCCCAGATCTGTTTCGCCAGCGACCGTTAACGTCGTTATGCATGGTCCAACTTTAACTTGGATCGTCGCCCGTGGGTGACCTAGGACAACTACGGCGAGGGACCGAATTCCACCCTGCTGCCAAGCGACCTCTCGAACAATGTTGGCATTCACGCGGAGATAGACGTGCTGCTGTCCGTGGACCTGTCTGATGTGGTCTTCTATGCTATCGTCTGAATAGAAAACACTCAGGCAGACCGGGCAATGAATAGCAGTTGGAGGAGGTGGCTCAGCGTCAGGTTGAAAGTCTCGGTCTACCGACAAGTCCAAGAATTGTCCTAGCCGCTCTTTGTTATCTTCGAGGATGTCCTTGAAGTCACCCATGAATCCCACTCAGACTTTCTCGGCCTTCCGAGTAAGGAACACTAATTTGATCGAATAAGCTGGGTTTGACAGGGTGGTCAGGTTCCTGGAGACCCAGCACGTGTCCCAATCAATCTCATTCGAGAATCGCCTTCATAAATGCGTCCGCCGGGCTCGCGTAGAACACAATGTTTACCTTGGTCGCCATTTCGTCCGGTAGGTCGAGAAGCTGCCTTCGGGTCGAGATCGGCATAAGAAGCCGGTCCGCGCCTTTCTCGACCGCCAACTCGGCGACAGCCACCGGGTTGGGAATCATCTCCACAGAGCCACCCAGGTTGAGTGAGCCAACAACAATCAGGCCGCCCTTCGTGCTCCGTTCGATGAGGCTTCCACAAAGGGCGAGCAGCACCGGCAGCCCCAAGCCGTGGCCGGATCGGTCCGTGTCCATGGCCCGCAATTGCACGGAGAACTCGTGGCTGCGAGGGTCGCGATTTCCGACCAGTTCCTTAGCCTGCGAATAGAGGTTCTGCTCGCCGTACCGGACGCTCTCACGGAATGCCGGCGGAACGGGTGCATTGAGAATCCTCACGCCACTACCGGGCCCGCTTGTCGCTTCGATGCGGTAGAGCGAGGGAGCGGCATCCTGGCCGCCAGGACTGATAGCCCAAACTTGTCCGGGCGGCAGCGGATCAGCTTCGATTGCCTCGTCGCTGTGCAGCTCCGGCGTTGAAACGAATTGCTCGACGCCGTCCACACCCATGAAATAGCTGAAGTGCGTGTTGCGGAACTCCGTCTTTAGGCACCGCTTCTGCTGCTCTTTCACCCGCCGGCGCGCCTCCAGGGCGATTCGCAGGACTGCCTCAAGTTCCTCGTCGGGGATCGGGATGTCCGGGTCGGGGAACAGCAGCTTGAGCAGGCCGCTAACCGTCTTGCTCACCGCTTCAATATCCCGGCCGCTCAACGCTCCGCCCCAGTGTGCTCGGCCTTGCAGCGCCGATATCCGCGTCCCTTCGCGCAACTTCGTCCAACACTCGGACAGGTAATCGGTCACCAGCCCGAAGTGATCCGTCAGGTGGTCGTCCGCCTTGAGCTTCGGGAAGTCCCAGCCAGGCGCGTACGCGTGGATGCGGTCCATGAAGGCCGTGTCGTTACGCATTTCCGGTGGCAACGGGCTGAGCAGATGGCCAATCCGCTGTTGTTGCTCCACGTCTACATCGAAGTTGCCCACCATCACGATGCCGCCGGACGCTCGGATGCTTTCCTTGCCGCGCGAGAACTCGCCGGCGGCCATATACCCCTTGAGGATGTTCACGCCGTCCTTCTGGTCGAACGAGATGCCTGCAACCTCATCGAAGCACACCACGTCATAGAGGCACACGAGTCCCCGCTGGCCGCTGGACATGTTCACGAACATCTTCGCAACCGTCGCCTTGCCACCCGATATCAGGTGTGAGTACGGCGAAATCTGCTGGTACAAGTGGCTCTTGCCTGTCCCACGCGGTCCGAGTTCGACGAGGTTGTAGTTCCGCTCGACGAACGGAACCATCCGAAGAAGCGCGACCATCTTTGCCCGGGCCGACATCGACGCCTGCTCTAGGCCGACCGAGCGGAGAAGGAAGTCCTTCCACTCGGACGTAGTAAACTGTCCGCGGCCTTTCTTGAGCGTCACCAGCACATCTGACTTGGAGAGCTGGATCGCCCGCAGGCTCTCGATGGCGAACGGCCGGCCATGCTTTTCCTCCGCGATAGCCGCATCGTAGGTCAACGTCACTTCGGCGTAGAAGCCGTCGGTCAGCGTCCGCTCGTGCTCGTGGACGAGCGTGTCGGCGATCCGAACGTCCTTAAGCCCCAAGCTTGGCAGTTCAACCAAGAACGAGTCGCTCTTCGAGTCGAGCCGGGCCTTGACGATGTCGATCAGCTTCACCGAGCCCTTCTCGCGCGCCCGCGCCTTGAAAAGCTCCTGCTCGTTTGTGCGGATCGTGCGGTCCTGTAGCTGCCGCTCGACGATCTTCAAGCCCTCGTCGATCTCCAAATCGTCAACCGTTGCGCAGTACCGGCCGAGCAGGAACTCCACGACGTAGGTCGGCACCGGATACTGCCGGCTGTACCGCCGCACGAGGTCTTTGCGGACGAGATAACCATCGAAGGCGGCAGCCGCGAGTTGATCCAGACGGTCGAGTTCCATGTTATTTCTCACCTCCAACGGTGGTTGCTACTTTGCAGACCACGCGCCCCGACGCATCGACAATGACCAGGCTGGCCATTGTCCCTTCGAGGGAATCGTCTGCGACTAGCAGCGCCGTCTTGCCGTCGGTGTCCAGCGTCTTGGGTTCGGTAATGCTTGAGTTCGGAACGTTGGGCTTTGTCCGTAGGTCGGCCAGCAACCTTTGAGTCGCTGGCTCCACGCTCACCCGGCAGCGCATGCCCACCCATTGGACCTCCCTTACCGTGACCACCGCGCTGGCTGGCCCACCCGTCGAGGAGAACGTCAGGACCGGAACCAGACACTCCTGCAAACTCACGCCGCCGTGGGCGTATTCCTCTCCGGCCACAAAGCAATGCACCCCCGGCGCGTAAGCGAATCGCTCCTGCGGGTTCCACGACCAGCCGGTTACGGGCACTTCGACGTGGGAACTGTCCTTGATTGAAGCGCACCGCGACCATCGGCTCTCCGCCAAGTACTTCGGCAGTTGCACCTTTGGCATCCCGCCGGGCACGAGCAGCCAGCCGTGGTCGGTGACCACGCGCACGCGCTTCCAGCCGGCTTCAAGCAGCCCTTGCACACGTTCGAGGAGAAGTTCCAGCTGGTCTTCGATCCGTGCGGCCAGTTTCCCCTGTATGTGGTGCCCAAGCTTGTCGAATTCGCCGTACTCCGTCCAGCCGCGGGCGTTCGTGCTCCGCGCGTCGCCGCTCTCAACCGGCCCGAGCACCTGATAGCCTGTCGTGGAAAGCAGCCGCCGGAAGCGATCGATATCCATCCCTTCTCCGCTGTCGGCTATCTCGACACAGAAATCAGCCCCCAAGTGGCCGCCACGGAGCCTTCCCGAAACTGGCGACACCGCCGGCTTGGCCGTCGCCGTCACCGTTGGCAGCGCGGCCCAACGCCAACCGGCGGACACCTCGAACTGCCGCTCTCGGACCATCGCCGCGAACCGTTGGCCGATATCGAACCTCAGCCCGTCGGCGAACAAGATGCAATCACCCGCCTCGGCCGCGATGCCTTCCTGCTGCGCCACCGTAGGCAGGGCCTTCGCCGCCACACAATTCTGGAAGTGCCTTGCTGTGTCTTCCAACCACGGCAGGTACACGCATCGCACTGCTGTCTGGACGGCCGCGGTGTCTTCGGCGGTCTTCATGCAGGCCATCGCCCGCACCGCGCCGTCGTCTGCCAGATACCCACCTTCGGCATACAGCTTGGCCATTGCGTCGGCGGAATCGCCGCCCAGCATCGTCCCGGTCCGCTTGGCCAGCATCGCCAGATGCTCCAGGGCGTTCGCTAACGGGCACAGTCCCAGCCGAGCCCACACCCACTTGCGCCGTGGCCCATGCTCGGCCTCCAACTGCTCCAGGCGCCGCCGCGCCTCGGCCGGTCTCATCGAGCCAATCGCGACTAGTGCCGCCCGAAGCACGTTTTCCATCGAGTCGTTCTCGTCCGGCCAGGGGTCCTTTTCAAAGATCAGCGTTCCTCTCGGCTTGGCCCGCCGCAAAAGGTCCGGTATGCCTGGGTACAGGGCCGGCGACTCGGCGAACCGCTCCCACACGCCGCACCAAGCATCCTTGCGTTGCCCGAGCTTCTCGCCGCCAACGATCTCGCCGTCCGTTTCCGGGTCGAAGCCGTAGTCCTGCCGGCAGCGGTTTCGGAACGCCGACCACTTTCCTTCGTCCCACTGCCCGCGGGTGCCTTCCGGGTTGCTCAGCCAGAGCAGCAGGTCGCGCGGCGTATCGCCGATCATCAGCCGGTCGAAGTCCTCGGCCTCCAGCCGCTTGCTCCTCAGCCGTGCCACCGGCGTCACTGCCAGTTGCGCCAGCGCCCCCTCCATCGCCTGAAGTGTGAGCTTGTCTTCGGCCACGTGCAGGTTCAGCCCGCCGTCGTCGCTAACCAGGAACGCACGGATGGTCCAATCCTTGCCGTTCTTCTGCGTCCAGACCGTCCCGCGGTACTGAAGTTCGACGACCGGCTTGAGTGCGTCCGGGCATTCCTCGACGGCCCGAAGCGTCTGTCGGCTCACGCCCGGCATGTAGATCACGGGCACGGTGTCCGCCGGCCAGGCAAGGTTGGTGAACGTTCCCACCCGCACCGTCGGCTCTATCACGCAGCGCAGCCAGATCGCCGGTCCGGTTCGCGTCGCAGCGTCGTACTCGCCCAGCGTCAACAGTTCGGGCATCAGTGTCCGAAGTTGTTCGACTACCAGCCGCCACTGGTCATCAGCGTCAGTCCACAGCACCGCCGCAGGCGCAACCACGTCGCCTGGGTTGTATCGCGCGGCGCGAGTGAGCGAAGCTCGCACGGATTCCAAGAGCGTACTTGGCATTTGTCAGGTGTCTCCATTGCTACCGCGCAATCCGGAACTATCCGGAAGCCGGTTGATGAGAAGATAGTTCCGAATACTTCCGGATTCATTACTTGGCTCCGGATTCTTCCGGATCGCAATTGAGGTTCCAGATTCTTCCAGGTACTTCCGCATGCTCTCAAGTCCTTACATTTTCCGTCCGCTCATACCGGGTGGACCTTGCGGAACCCCGTTTGGCCAGCAGGCCCTTTTTCACCAGTTCACTCAAATCAGCCCTCGCCTGGCGTGCTGACACACCACCAGCGAATCGCAGGGTGTACTCAGAGAGAGTGATGCTCTCGCCCGATGCCAAGTGGGCAAGGACATCCTGCTGTCGTTCATTGATCTCCGTGCTCGGTCGACGGCCGAAAACGATCTCGAGCCCGCCTGACACTGTCTGCCACTCGGCGTCCGGTAGTCCCGCCTCCCGCAGAGCGGTCAGAATCCGGCTCGTGCCGGAGCCCACCCGCTCGACAAGCCCGCGAAGAAAAAACGCATGAGCGATGTCCGGATTCCGTGGCCGCGAGTAATGAACGCCTTTTAGTTCCTTGATTGTCAGGCCCTCGGGAAGGCTCCCCGGATTCCAGATCGATAGCCTGGTCGGGGTGATGTTGATGATGATGCTGCCGTCGTAGGACTCGTAGTCGCGATGCTGGACTGAGTTCAGTAGCGCTTCCCGTATCGCCATCCTGGGAAGTTTGGGTTGATCGCCTCGCTCTAGTCTCGCGTCTGTGATTCTACCGGTAACGGGAACATGGCTTAGGATGAACTGCTCGGCCGCGTCCACCAGCTTAAAGGCGTGCCCTTCGAATACCTTGTTGTCCTGTATGTCTCTCTGCGCCTGATCGGTGAAGCGTATAGCCCGCACGCGAGTTTGTGGGAAGCGCCGGTGCGGCTCACGGCCGAACAAAACGACCGCGCCATTATGGAGTTGTCCATGCGAAGTGAGATTCAGAACCTCCAGTCGGCTAATCTTCGGGGCGTCAGGAGGAAACGGATAGCCAAACAACCTTTGAGCCGACGAGACCACTTTCTCGATCTCCACCGCATCCAATTCGGATTCCGCCACATCACCTACCAGCCGACGTTCCCAGCGAACCTCGAACCGGGGCATGTCCGTGAGGAGTTTCCGCAGCCCTTCGACATCGGCAAGCTCCGACCGCTCCCCTTTCCTCACGAATATCTTCCGTCCGAAGGTGTACGGCCTATCGGGGCCAGCCGG
>JACQTD010000103.1 GCA_016210985.1 Acidobacteriota bacterium | reverse complement strand
GGCCGGAACCGTGCCGGATGTCAGCATTTTCGGCGGTGACAGGGGCGACGTGGCCGGCATGGCCCTGACGGCGGGCCAGTTCAATGCGGACGACGTGTCGGATCTGGCCATCGGGGCTCCGCTGGCGAGTGGACCGGACAACATGCGGCTCCAGGCCGGCGAGTTTTACGTCGTCTATGGCTCCCCGGGCCTAGTCAGCGGCTCGATCATCGATATCGCCGGGACGGCCGGTCCCAAACCCGATGTGATCGTCTACGGTCCGGTCTCGGGTGACCAGCTCAGCCAGCACCTGGCGCTGGGCGATGTGAACGGTGACGGCCGGGTGGACATACTGAGCATGGGTCCGTTTGGCGGGCTTGGTTCGCTCCGACCGTCCGCGGGAACAATGTACATCGTGCTCGGGCCACTGGGCTAACGAGAGCATAATTAGAGAGAATTGCAGTTTATGATGACATCAATGGAGAAGACAGGGCTTGTGGGAGGGCTCTCCTGAACCCGAGGGGTACCCTAGCGGCAGCACCCCATCGGCCTCTGGAGAGGCCTCCCACAAGGGGAGTTATTTTCAAGGTCTCACTATTTGTACAATTTTGAATAGAAGGAGGAGTTTTGATGCAGGGGGAGCGATGGCATTTACATCATGAGGCGACCAGGCGGCGCTGCCCGGCGGCTGCACTAGTGCTACTGCTGCTGAGCGGATGGGTTAGCGTTTCGCCGGCCCAGGGAACCGCCACCATCGTCACGACCGTGGCCGGAGGCGGCGCCGGAGATATGCTCCCGGCCACGGCGGCTTCGCTCAGCAATCCCAATGCCATCGCGTTTGATGCCATGGGCAACGCCTTCATCGCCGACACCGACCATCACCGGATCCGGAAGATCGAGACCGATGGAACGATGACCACGATCGCCGGCACCGGAACGCTGGGCTTCGGCGGCGACGGCATGGCTGCAGCGATGGCGCTCCTGAACGGCCCGCGAGGCGTAGCCGTGGACGGCATGGGAAACATCTTCATCGCCGACAGCGCCAATCACCGGATCCGGAAGATCGATGCCATGAGTGGCAACATCTCGACCGTGGGCGGCAACGGCACGCGAGGGTTCTCCGGTGATGGAGCCGCGGCCACGGCGGCGATGCTCAATTTTCCCCGCGCCGTGGCGCTCGACGCTGCCGGCGTCATTTACGTGGCTGATACCAACAATCACCGGATCCGGAAGATCGAAGCCTCGGCGAACATCTCCACCGTGGCCGGCGACGGCACCCAGGGCTCGACTGGAGACGGCGCGGCAGCCACCGCGGCCAAACTCAACTTCCCTACCGGCGTGGCAGTGGATGCCATGGGCAATGTCTTCATTGCCGACTCCAACAACCACCGGATCCGTCAGGTCACGCCGGCCAACATGAATTTCATTACGACCGTCGCCGGCACGGGGTCTCCGGGATTCAGCGGTGACGGTATGGCTGCGGCCAGCGCCCGATTGAACGTGCCCACCGGAGTGGCCCTGGGACCGTCCAATTCACTTCTTATCGCGGACATGGGGAACAGCCGGATTCGTAGCGTGGATCTGGCGGGCGGCAACATCTCGACGGCGGCCGGTTCGGGCGCTCGGGGATTCGGCGGTGACGGTGGCAGCGCCACGGCGACGGCGGCCAGACTCGACACGCCCTTCACCGTCACGTCCAATGGTGGAAGCCTTTATATTGCGGACAGCGTTAATCAGCGCATACGGAGCGTCGATGCCGCGGGTGTCCTCGGTACCTTTGCCGGCGGAGGCGTCGGGGATTCGGGAGCGCCCGAGCAGGCTACACTCCAGTTGCCTGGAGGAATCGCGGTTGATCCGACGGGCGTCCTCTACATAGCCGACACGGGGAATCACCGCGTGCGCCGGGTCGAAACCGTGGGCAGGACGACCACGATCACCACGATCGCGGGGACGGGCGCGCCGGGTTTCAGCGGAGACGGAGGTGAGGCCATTCGTGCCGAGCTCAATCAACCCGAGGCCGTGGCCGTCGATAACGCCGGCAATATCTTCGTCGCCGACGCCGGCAATCAACGGATTCGAAGGATAGACACGGCAGGCGGAATCTCTACCGTTGCCGGGACGGGGGAGCGCGGGACGGGCGCCGACAGCATCCCGGCCGTCCAGTCGGCCCTGAGATTCCCTTTCGGAATCGCGGTGGATGGGGCCGGAGCGCTATACATCGCCGATACCGGAAATAATCGGGTGCGCAAGGTGGACCCCGGTGGAACGATCACGACGCTGGCGGGCACCGGGGTGCGGGGATATGCCGGCGACGGCGACATGACGCCGGCTACCCAGGCGCTTCTGAATCTTCCTTTGACGGTAGCTGTCACGGCTGCCGGCGATGTGCTGATTGCGGATGCGGGGAACCATCGCATTCGAAGAGTCAATGGTGCGGGAACGATCGCCACGCTGGCCGGCAGCGGCACTCAGGGATTCGCCGGTGACGGCATGGCGGCGACCGCGGCTCAGCTCAATTTCCCGTGGGCTGCGGGCGTGGACGGCGCCGGAAACCTGCTGATCGCCGATTTCAACAACGCGCGAGTTCGGCGGGTCGATGCCGCATCCGGAAATATCTCGACCCTTATCGGTACCGGGGTCGCGGCCTTCGGCGGTGATGGCGGCGCGCCCGCCATGGCTTCCGTCAGCGATCCACGAGGCGTGGCCCTCGACGCCCAAGGCAATACCTATATCTCCGATTCCGGAAACAGTCGGATCCGTAAGATATCAGCCGCCCCGGCGATGTAACTCAGTTGAGCACGCTCTCGACGCGCTTGAGACCCTTATAGGCCTCGGTATAGGACGGCGACTCGGCGAGGGCTCGTCGGTACTCCGAGACCGCATCCTTCAAACGGCCTTTCTTCTCCCAGATGCGAGCCAGATTCATGTGGGGATAGCAGCGGGCTTCATAGCGCGGTGCGACCATAGCCCGTTCTCCAGCCAGGGGATGGCCTCGTCAAACTGTCCTTTCTCGATAGGAAGGGCTCTGAACTCCACTCCGCAGCCATGGCATAAGCCCGACTGTAAGGGAGGGCTCCGAACTCCACTCCGCAGCCATGGCAGAAGCCCGACTGTAAGGGAGGGCTCCGAACTCCACACCGCAGCCATGGCAGAAGCCCGACTGTAAGGGAGGGCTCCGAACTCCACACCAATCCCCGAGAGAGGATTCCGCCCCCCAATCTCAGTCGTTCTCATCTAAGAACGCAGGCAGTTCCTCACCCTGACCATTAATCACATATTCAATCGCCCGTTCAACCTGAAGCGGCTTCCAAAGATACCGGGTGCTGCCATGTCGAGCCCAAGGCCGGGTCTGCGCGGAAAGCAATCCAGCCGCCCGAAGCGCTCGTGTCGCATAGGCTTTAAACGCCTCCATCACCGCCTCAGGTTTCGACGCCGCTGAGACGACCGCGTGGACATGATTCGAGCGGACGTTGATCGCTCGCAAGAGGTAGGGACGGTGGGTGCAGACGTCGCGGATGGACATCTCAACTACCGTCCTCATCGCCGCGTCGAGTGTCAATGGCGGAGTTTTTAGCTCGGAGGACTCAATTCCCTTGAGCGGCGGGGATGGTGAAAGCCGGGGCGTACCGTAGATGTTTTGTTCACGATTCACGGATCTACGTTCGTCGCCGTGAAGCCAGGTTCCGTAGCAACGAAACGTGATGAGGTAAGCCAGTGGAAACCGGTTGTCGTCGAATTCCTCGAACATGGTACCAAATATATGACCTCTAACTCACTGCCGATTGATTCAACGTGGTGTTTCGGAGCCCTCCCTTACGGTCGGGCTTCTGCACGGGCTGGTGCACGGGCTGGTGCACGGGCTGGTGCACGGGCTGGTGCACGGGCTGGTGCACGGGTTGCGGGTTAGGACTCAGGTCCGGTTCGGTCGAGGATCTGGTCTTCATGGATTCCCGCGCTTCGGTTGAGCGCCTCGGCCCGCACTCGAATCTGCCGGTAGAGATGGAATTGGAGCGGCGCCGCCAGCGCATAGTAGGAAGTCAGGCCAAGCAACCGGTCGTTCTCGCCCTGATCACCTGACCCGGTGAGCACCCGGGCCCGCTCCTCATACCAGTCGCGTGAGACCTCACCGCTCTCCAATTTCTCCTTGAGAAGCGCCATCAGCAGTTCGCGATCGGCGATTTCCGGGTGGTGGTTGGATGCCAGAATCCGGGGCATGACGCCCTTACGGTCGCGGGCGGCCTCTAGCATGGTTAGCGCGTTCCCCGTTGGCCCGCCGATACCGATCGTCTCGTACGCGATCGGGACGATCCAATCGGGCAGGCCGTCCGGACCGGCGAGCAGATCGAATAAACGGTTATCCACGACGCGATGCCGGCGACCGTCCGGGAGCTCCCGGCTGAATCGCTCGAACCAGGGATGATCGAGTGCCTGCCGCGTGAGGATGTTCTCCATGACACCGCTGCTCTTCCCTCCCTTTTCATCCCCGCGCAGCGCCTCGCGGCCCGCGCCCGACCAGTTGCAGACGACGCCGAAAGTGTGGCAAACCGCCAACAGGACAGCCTCGGGGTTGGACCGCACGGAGTCGAAGAGCGCGAAGAGCGGCGATACCCAGGAAGGATCTTCGCGAACGCCCTGAGAGGCGTGTGACACCCCATCGTTACGCCCGGGGTCGATGTGGCCCGGCCCGCCGGTGCCGAGGTAAATGCTGAATCGTCCGTTGGGGGGCTCGGGAATCATGAGCTTGCGACGGACATCGTAGGAGATGGCTCGAAGGTTCAATCCTGAGCGCTCGAGCCAGGGCTGAACGTCACAGGCGGTGTCGCGGATGGCACGAACGATGGAATCGTGCCCGAGATTGGGCCATCCGTGATTCATATCGAGCACGGCAACATCAATGGTGCGCTCGTCCGCCGGCGGTACATCCGCCGGCCGCTCGACCCGGGCATAACTATAGACGCCGGTTGGAGCCGTCGCCGGACACTCGCTGACGCAATAAGCCCGGCCGAATTGATGCTTTTTTCCACAAGTAACCGGCATCAATAGACCCCTTCCACCGTCTCACGGATAAGATGCTGGACCACGGCTTTCAGATCGCCGGTTTCCTGGTAGACCGCCCGTTGTCGATCGGCGCTCGTCCGCCGGGCCAAGATGTCGTGAACGCGGTTGATCTCCTCCCGGCTTCCGAGTTCATCGACCACGTCGTCGACGAAGGCCAGCAGTTCGTGAATCAATTCCGGAGCCGGAACCTCCTGCTGCTTTCCGAAATCGATCAGCTTACCGTCCAGGCCGTATCGTACCGCCCGCCACTTATTCTCCTGAATGAGCGCCCGCCGGTAGAGACGAAATCCGAGATTCAGCCGGATCAGCTTGTAGAGCTTCGCGACAATCGCCTGGATGAGCGCGGCGATCGCGATCGTGTCGTCGATCCGGGTCGGAATGTCGCAGATGCGGAACTCAAGCGTCGGAAAGACCGGGTGGACGCGAAGATCCCACCAGATCCTCCGGCCGTTATCGATGCACCGGGTCTTGATCAGCAGGTTGACGAAGCTCTCGTACTCTCCCCAGGAGGTGAAGTAGTCGGGGATGTCCGTCCGTGGAAACTTCTTGAAAATCTCGCATCGGTACGACTTCAAGCCGGTATCGATCCCCATCCAGAAGGGGGAGCTGGTGGAGAGCGTGAGCAGGTGCGGAAGCAGGTACCGGGCCGCGTTCATAATGTGGATCGCCAGCTCGCGCTCATCGACGCCGACGTGCACATGCAGCCCGAAGATAAGGAGCTCCCGGGCAATGTGCTGCATGTCCTCAACCAGTTTGAAGTAGCGCTCATGTTCGGTGATCTTCTGATCGCCCCAGTGGGCGAATGGATGGGTCGAAGCCGCGACGATGCAGAGCTTCTGCTGCCGCGCAAGATCCGAAATTGTCCTGCGAAGATGCGTGACATCCCGCCGGGCGTCCTGGATGTGGTTGCAGACCCCGGTCCCGACCTCGACCATCGACTGGTGCATCTCCGCCTTGACCTGCTCCCCCAGGATCAGCCGGCCTTCTTCCAGGATTTCCGAGATGCGGGATCGAAGATCGCCGGTTTCCGGGTCAACGATCTGGAATTCCTCTTCGATGCCCAGCGTGAAATTGGTCATGGTCTGATTCCTCCGGCGGACTATGCCTGGCCACGCGCTATCATGTGGCGGACTCCTCGAGGATGAAGGTGGGAACCATCCCTCCCCCGGCCGTCACATTGCAGAGCCCGGTGTCGCTCAGGCGGGTGAAGGCGCTTCCGACCTGACCGTCGAAGAGCAGCGGGTCAAGATCGACCAGTTGGTCGGCGAATTCCACCTGGCCGTTATCGTGGACGCAGGGAAAGGGCTCGCGCGCCGTAGGAACCCGCTCCTGAAGAACATACGCCGCGGTCAATCCGGCCTCGATCGCCCGCTCCCATTCCGCCTGCCCGCATTCCCATCCAAGGAAAATCCCTTTACCGCCGTATTCGTCATTGGGCTTGAGCACGAGCCGGTCGCGATGCGCCCGCGCCCAGTCCAGCAACTCCATCTCCTGGCCCTGGTACGTGGTTCGCCGGTCTTCGATCCGCCGCGACCACGGGATGTGCCGCCGCAGGAAGTCCTGTTCCGTGGGGGTGAAGTATCGCTCGAAGAGCTCATCGGTCAGCACGCCGAATAGCGCCTTCTTATGGATAATCTTTCCCCTGAAAGAATTGACCATGCAGATCGCGCCGTCGCGGTAGGCTTGCAGTAGCGCCGGCGCTTCGGGAAGTTTCTCCAGGTACTCATTGACCAGCACCCGCTTGTAGACCAGCTCGATTTCGAACTCCCCGGACCTGAGTTTTCCGTCCGAGTACTCGAGTTCCCTTGGGTCTGCGATCACCGCTTCATAACCCCGGCTCTCAAAGAACTCCTTGAACAATTCGAATTCCCGTTCGGTGGGCAGCCCGCGGAAGTCGACGATCCCGATCCGGGGCCGGGGGGCGCCGGGAGCGAACTCGGCGTAGGCCGCCAACAAAACATCCAGCAGGCGTTGTCGTCCGCTCAGGGGGCTCCAGCGGTGAGTCCTTCCGAACTCCCGCATCACGTCCAGCCGCCCGAAAACATCGGACGCCACATCGGCATAGGCGATGCCGGCCGGACTCTCGGCATTGAGTTCGACGAAATGGTAGCGTTCGCCGGTCAGGAAGGAATCGAGGCGGGAGGTGCGCGAGACCCCTTGAAATCCGGGATCGATCTCCACCAGCTTCAGCTCATCCTCGGTGAGGCCTAGATACTTCACCATCAGGTCATCCGACAGCGCGTGTTCCGCCACCACGCTGATCGATTGCCATACCCGCTCGCAGACGACCCGTATGTGATTGAAGTCCCGCCGGGTGACGAAATGCGGCCGGAGGTAAGGACTCAGCAGGCGGCCGCCGAAGACGAACCGGATCCGGCTGAGTTCCTCCGTCAACTGGTCGCGGGTCCTCTCCAGGAGTCCGCCGGCGCCGTCGAGCAGTTCGTGATAGGTTTGAACCGCCCCACCGGGGCCCGTAGATGCGGGTGTAATCGGCATCCGCGCGTTTATCCTTCGCCGAGCGCAGGCCGCGACCGGACCGCTCTCAGGAACTCCGCCCAATGGCGGCGAGGGGAGGCGGGTTCCGCCTGGCGGGCAGATTCGATGGCCAGCTCGGAGACCGCTTCGAGGAACCACTGGTGATACCCCGGTCCTACGCTGTGAAGGTCGGCATCGGGGGCGGGGTTGGTGAAATCGATCGCGTAGGGAACACCGTCACGGATCGCGAATTCCGCGGTGTTGATATCGTAGCCGAGCGCCTGATTGAGCGTCAGGCAATCGCGCTCGATACGGGCGAGCAACTCCGGTTCCAGGTACCCATCCTGATAGATGTACTGATTCTGACCGTAAGGCCTGGTGGGATCGTACGGCATGATCAGCACTTTTCTTCGTCCGATCGTATAGCAACGGACGTACCGGTCGAACTGGATGAACTCCTGAAGCATCATGCAGAGCGTTCCGCTTTGATTGTAGTACTGCAATAATTCATCCATGGAGTCGATCTTGTGCACGTTCTTCCAACCGCCGCCGTCGTAAGGCTTCATGATCGCGGGGAGTCCCACATAATCCAGGATGCCTCGCCAATCGAGCGGGTATTCGAGATTGCGCAAGGACTCCGATACCACATCTTCCTTATACCATTGCTGAGGAAGCAGCACGGTCCGAGGAACGGCCAGACCCAGTCGTTGCACCAGCGCGGCGCCGAAGAACTTGTCGTCGGCCGACCACCAGAAAGGATTGTTGATGACCGTCACCCCGTTCAACACAGCGGTTTTCAGGAAGGCACGGTAGAACGGGACTTCATGGGAAATACGATCAATAATGACCCGATAGTCGCAGGTGTCGATCTCCCGTACCCCCCCGATCTTGATCAGGTCGGCGGTCGCACCTGCTTTCAGCCCGTTGATGTGTTCAACAAACGCGTTGGGGAACGAAGTCTCCCGACCGACCAGGATTCCAATCTTCATGCGGTGTATTATAGGGTCGAGGAGGGTTCCAACGGAACAGGCTAGAGGTCAGGGGTCAGAGGTCAGAGGTCAGGGGTCAGAGGTCAGGGGTCAGAGGTCAGAGGTCAGGGGTCAGAGGT
>JACQTD010000106.1 GCA_016210985.1 Acidobacteriota bacterium | reverse complement strand
CCGGCGACCGCCTCGATATCGTCCCGGTCGATTTTGTGGCCCGCGCGCTGGTCAAGTTGCACCTCAAAGAACGGCCTGACCACGAGATTTACCATCTCTCCTCAGGGCTGGCCTCGGAATCGTTCGAGACGCTTACCCATGCGCTTGCACGGGCCATGAACAGGCGCCCCGCGCACTATCTTGCCGGACTCGGGCGTCCCTTCAAGTCAGTGGTCGAGGTCCTGGCGCGACGGCGAGGCACCGCGGTGGGCCACGCCGCGTCGCTTTTGAAAGTCTTCCTGCCCTATCTGGTTTGGAACACGGTGTTCGATAATAGCCGGGCCGTGAAGGAAGTCGGCGAAGCGCCCGTTCCCTTCTCCCGATACTGCTACCCGCTCCTGAAGTTCAGCCGCGACGGTCATTTCACTTATCCCTACACCGATTGGCCGCCGGATTCCAAGGTACAGAAGCCGGAACTCCGACGGACGGGCGCGGAGGCTGAGGAATCAAATCTGCGCCATGATTCTCGACCTGCCATCCCAACTCCAAAATCGAAGATCGTATGATGGACCTGATCCTGGAAGCCTGGGTCAGTGGATTGATTGAATGGACGAAGCTTCGTTGGATGATGGGAGCAGGCAAGCGATGGGCTCCGGGCAGGAGACTGAACCTGCTGTTCGCGGGCTACAACGGGACGCGTAACACCGGCGCGGATGTCCGCGTGGAGGAGATGCTCAGACAGGTCCGGACGGTTCTCGGGAATGACCGGGTGGAGCTGAGTGTGCTCACACAGAATTTTGACCTGACCCGGGGATACTTCCACGGAACCCGGCAGGTGAGACTGCCTGACATTTTTCCTCCGATGCTCGCTCGCGAGGTTCCGGAGTACGACGGAGTGGTCGCTTGCGAAGGATCGATGTTCAAGTCGAAGTTCGCCAATGCGCTGACGACAATGATGATCGGATCCCTCGGGATGGCCGCTTCCCAGAACAAACTCTCGGTCGGTTACGGCGCCGAGGCGGGGGCAATGGATCCGATACTGGCGAAGATGTGCCGCCGGTATTGCGGCGATTCGCTGATCATCACGCGGAACGAGGAATCGGCTTCGATGCTGAGCGAACTGGGAATCTCCTCGGAGCAGGGGACCGATACCGCATGGACCTTCGAGGCTCATCCGCCGGAGTATGGACGGAGACTGCTTCGCGAAGCAGGCTGGGATGAACGGCGCCCGGTGCTGGTAGTCTGCCCGATCAATCCATTCTGGTGGCCGGTGAGGGCCTCGGTGGCGAAATACCTCGGCTGGAAGGTGTCCGGCGCATTCAATGACCATCATTACCGCTCCGTCTATTTCCACCACCATGGACCGGAGGTGGTTCGGGCGTACGACCGTTACCTCAATGCCGTATCCCGTGCCATCAGCCATTTTGCCGATGGATCGGTCTGGGTCATTTTGGTGGCGATGGAGGCGCTGGATAACGGGGCTTGCCGCGAGATCGCCGCCAGGATCGGCGGGGCGCCGGTTTTCAGCTCGAGTCAGTACGATATGTACCAATTGGTCAGCATCCTTCGCTCCTGCGATTTCATGGTCTCATCGCGTTACCACGGGATCGTCACGGCGATGCCCGCCCTGGTGCCCTCCGCGGGGATCACTATGGACGAACGCATCCGGAACCTGATGCGCGAGCGCGGACAGGAAGACCTGCTGCTCGAAGTCGAGGATCCCGACCTCGAAGAGCGGCTCCTCAGGGTCATGCGTCTGCTCCGCGATGAAAGTGACCGTATCCGGGATGGGATCGGCCGGACGGTCGCGAAGAATCTTAAGATGATGGCCCGGATGGGCGTATGCTTTGAGCGGAATGTCCAGGAACGCTATCCGGAGTTTCCCATACGCCGCGGTTTGCACGCCTGGGAGGAGTATCTGCCGCCCTTGAGCCCGGGGCTGGAGGCCTTGCTGCGGCGATACGAATGCACGTCATGAATTTCCTGGATCGAATCTACTTGAGACTCGAGGAGGCCGCCGACCGACCCGTGCTTCAGGAGTGGAGGAACGGGGAGTTGGTCGCCGTGTCCGGCCTTCAACTGCTCTCGGAGATTCGGTCGGCGCGGCATTACCTCCGTGCATCCGGAATCGGGAAGGGCGAACGCTGCGGATTGGTGGCGCACAACAGTATTCGATGGGCGGCGCTCGATCTGGCACTCCTGTCGGAGGGGATTATCCGAGTGCCACTGTACGCCCGTCAGACTCCCCGGGAGCTCGCCTTGATGTTGAAGGATGCTCAGCCTTCCCTGATCTGCTGCGGGGACGCGGGATTACAGCAGGGCATTGCGCAATCCTGGTCCGGGGCGCCCCGGATCAGCCTCCTCGATGAAGTCTTCGCTGCCGGGCCGACGGAAGCCGGCCCACCTCCGGTAGCTGTTGAGGACGCCGATGTCCTGGCAATCATCTACACCTCGGGAACTTCGGGAGAGCCCAAGGGCGTGATGCTCAACGCAGGGAACCTGAACCACATCGTCCCGTGCACGAACGCTCGTCTGAACCAGCTGACGGGAGAACGGGAGGGCCCGGATCGCGTCTTCCACTACCTGCCGTTCTGCTTTGCCGGATCGTGGATCCTGCTGCTTACCTGCCTTTCGCGCCCTTGCATCCTGACCCTGTCCGCTGACCTCACGAAGCTGCGGGAAGAGATGCGCGCGGCCGAGCCGGAATATTTTCTCAATGTGCCGACACTCTTGGAGCGGGTTCGAACTTCGATCGACACGGAGCTCCGGAAGAAGGGCGGACTTCCGTTCCGTCTGTTCGAGCGAGGCCGCTCCGCCTGGCTGAAAGCCCAAGCCCGGGGTGTATCGGCGAGTTCAGGAGCCTCCGCCGTCGACCAGGTCTGCCTTCGCCTGGCCGAGCGGTTCGTTTTCCCCGCGATCAGGAAGCGCCTCGGAGTCCGGCTGAAGGCCTTGATCTGCGGCTCGGCGGCGCTGGCTCCGGAAACGCAGCGGTTCTTTCATATGCTGGGCCTGCCGGTTCTTCAGGTCTACGGGCTGACGGAAACGACCGCGATCTGCACAATGGACGAACCGGGCCGCGCCGTTCCCGGGCGCGTCGGCCCCGCCATCCCCGGAATCGAGATGAGGCTCGGCGAGGAGGCGGAGATCCTGATACGAGGTCCCCACATCTTCCCCGGCTACTGGAATCGCCCGGATGCGACGGCGGAAGCGCTGCGCGACGGCTGGTTGCACACCGGGGACCAGGGCGAGGTCGATCCTGACGGCAACTGGAGCATCATTGGCCGCCTGAAAAACCTCATCATTCTCAATTCCGGCCACAATGTGGCGCCCGAGCCGATTGAGCAGTTGCTCCTTGCCGGCATTCCAAAGGCCGAGCAGGTGGTACTCGTCGGTCACGGACGGAGTTACCTGTCGGCGATCATCACCGGCGATGTGGCGGAGCCGGACGTGGAGGGCGCGCTGGAGACGGTGAATCAGCGCCTGCCCCACTACCAACGCATACGGGCGCATCACCTTCACCCGGAGCCCTTCTCGGCCGACAACGGCCTGCTCACCGCCAACGGCAAATTGAAGCGAGAAGCCATTGCCCAGCGGTTCCGGGTGAACATCGAAGAGATGTACCCCGCGAGGACGGCATGAAGGACTTCAACGGCCAGACCCTCTCCTGCCGCTCCCAGGGCGGCATCCTGGAGCTGACACTTCATCGGCCAGCTTGCAACGAAATCGGTTCCGCCACGCTGGCCGAGATGGAACGCTTCGTGGATGCCATGGATGATGCCGCGGGCGAGGCGAGCGCGCTGATCATTTGCAGCAGCCTCAAGACGGGCTTCTCGGCCGGAGCGGATCTCCGTGAACTCTACACCCGCTCCCGGGAGATGCCGGTGGAGGCCAGGACCGCCTCGGTGCGCGATTTCCTGCAGCGGATCCACCGGGTCTTCAACCGGATCGACTCGTCCCCGATGACGACGGTTGCGGCCGTACATGGCGTCACCTTCGGCGGCGGATTCGAGCTGGCCCTGACCTGTGATCTGATCATCGCGGATCGAATGGCACGCTTCTGCTTTCCGGAACTCCGCCTGGGCTTGATTCCGGGTTTCGGCGGGATACCCCGATTGAGGCGCGATCTCGGAAACGGAATCGTGCGCGACCTCCTGCTCACCGGCCGGAGCATCAATGCCGTCAGGGCTCACGCGGTCGGTCTGGTCAGCCAACTTGCAGGGGAAGGTGAAGCCCTCAACGTGGCGCGATCGACGGCGGCCCAGATCGGCAAATTCGACCGCGCCACTCGCGCGACAGCCAAGCGGTTCATCAAGCCGCTGCCGGTGGAGCAGCTCACCGAAGAGATTGAGATCTTCTGCCGGCTCTTCACGGAACCTGCTGTGGAATCCGGACTCCGCCGATTCGTCGAATCCACGGACGCGCACCCTTATCTCCCCTAGACTGGAGTGAACTTGATGCGAACCCTGGAACAAGTCATGGATGAAATTCTTGATCTGGCCGCGAACCACTTCACGGTCCCACGAAACGAGCTCTCCTATGACGACGACTTCTTCAAGAAGCTCGGCATCGACAGCCTGCAGGCGCTCGACCTGCTGACCCGGCTCGAGCAACGCTTCGGCGTTGAGCTCCCCGATTACGAACTACAGGGCGTCACCGACTTCCGCGCGCTCGCCGAGCGCATCAAAGCCCGAATTTAATGCTTGACCTCAGGCGATACGCTTCGCTCGGAAGCGCGCTGAGGGACGCGCTCGAGCGCTGGTCCGACGAGATCTGCCTGGTGGAGGCTGACCGGGATCGCGAGCCGCAGCGGCTTACCTACCGGCAGTTCCGGGAGCGTGCATTCCCCCTCTGTCGTTTCATGCAGGAGCGCGGGTTCGGCGATGGGGACCGGGCCGCCGTCCTGATGACCAATCAGTCGAAATGGCTTATTTCAGCTTACGCCATTCTACACCGCGGCGGCGTAATCGTGCCGCTCGACTACAAGCTTTCAGCGGTGGAGCAGGCTCAATTGCTGGCCCATGGCCGGGCGAAATGGCTTATCGTCGAATACCACCTCTGGCGCGCCATCGCCCAATCCGGTGGGATTCCCGGAAGTGCGCTCACCCACGTACTCGTCACCGAGGCGCCCGCGAACGCCGAGCTCGCAGGGGCGCTGCCGTGGGAAGCCTGCCAGGCGAAGGGAGAACCCGGGTTCGTGGACCGGACGCGAGCGGATGCCGCTTCGATCGTCTACTCCTCGGGTACCGGTGGACGTCCGAAGGGTTGCGTGCTCACGCACGATAACTATCTTGAACAGTGCAGGTCGCTCACTTCCCTCTTCCCTTTCCGGCCAGGCGTACGTTACCTCAGCATACTCCCGACCAATCATGCCATCGACTTCATGGTCGGCTTCATCGGACCATTCGTATGCGGTGCGACCGTGGTCCATCTCCGGACGCTTCGCCCGGAGTTCATTAGGGAGGCGTTCTCGCGTCACCGGATCACACATATGAGCCTGGTCCCGCTGGTACTGAAGAACCTCGAGAAGGGGCTGAGGACGCGATTCGCCGCGCTGCCCGCTCACCGGAGGGCGCTCTTGCGGCTGCTCGTCGGCCTCAACCGCCGCCTCACGCGGCGGCGGCCCCGCCTGGCGCTCAGCCGGCTCCTCTTGCGCGATGTCCATCGGGCCTTCGGCGGTGAGCTGGAGGCGCTGTTCGTCGGCGGGGCCTTCACCGAACCCTCCACCCTGCAGTTCTTTTACGACCTGGGCATCCCGGTCGCCAACGGCTACGGCCTCACCGAGGCGGGCACCGCAGTGACCCTGAATGACCTCAACCCGTTCCGGTCCGACACGGTGGGTAAAACCCTCCCGGGCACCGGCGTCCGCATTCTCGAGCCCGACGCCGAAGGCGTCGGAGAGATCGCAGTCCACGGTCGCACCGTGATGTCGCACTACCTCAACGATCCGGAATTGACGGCCGAAACGATTCGGGACGGATGGCTGCTGACGGGTGACCTTGGTCGCTTCGACGATTCTGGTCACCTGCAGCTTTTCGGTCGAAAGAAGAACATGATCGTTACCGAGGGAGGAAAGAATGTTTATCCAGAAGATATCGAGACGGCCTTCGAGAGCCTCCCGGTAAAGGAATTCAGCGTCTTCGCGGCCAACTACATCTGGCGCGTCCAATTGTCGACGGCCGAACAACTGATCATCGTACTGCATCCGGATTCCGGCGGCGAAGTTGGCGAGAAGCTGCTCGAGGACCTGGCCGCGCGGAACCGAAGGCTTCCCGACTTCAAACGCGTGAGCGGCTACGTCGTGTGGAAGGAGGATTTTCCCCGGACGGCCTCGCTCAAAATCAAACGCCAGGCTCTGGCCGAACTGATGGGCCGGCGTCTCGATCGGGCCGAGGCGGTGAGACCTTTGTGATCGATTCCTATCTTGCGATCGTGAATCCCGCGGCCGGCGGCGGCAAGTGCGGAGGCTTGGCCGGACCTGCCCTGGAACAGTTGAGAGCCGGGGGCCTCCGGATCGAGTTGGAGGAGACTTGTCGGCCCGGTCATGCCGCCGAGATCGCCCGCGGTGGATATCGACGGGGATGCCGCAGTTTCATTGCGGTCGGTGGTGACGGAACCGCCTTTGAGATTGTCAACGGATTGTTTCCGGAAGCGGTCTCAGGCGGCATCCCGACCCTCGCCTTCCTGCCCCTCGGAACCGGCAATTCGTTTCTTCGGGACTTCGGGGAAGACGGTTACGCCCGGACGGCGGCGGCTCTGCTCTCGGGGCGAAAGCGACCGTGCGACTTGCTCCGATTGACCCATCGGGATGGCGTGCTCTTCTACATCAACCTGTTGAGCATGGGATTCACCGCCGACGTCGCCGCGCTCACGAACCGGAGGTTCAAGGCTTTGGGAGAACTGGGCTACCTGTTGAGCGTGCTGATATGCCTGGCCCGTCTCCGGCGACGTGCATTTCCATTAAGGGTAGATGGGAATGGCGTGTTGGAACGGGAGCGGTGCCTCTTTCTCTCGTTCAGCAACAGCAAGTACACCGGCGGTAGAATGCTGATCGCCCCGCAGGCCGACGTCAGCGATGGTCTGATCGAGTTCGTGCGCTGGGGACCCATCGGGAGACTGGGGCTTCTCCTCAATCTCCATACGCTGTTTGATGGTTCCCACATCCGGCATGCCATGGCCTCACGGAGGTCCGCGTGCCGGGTTTCCTTCGAGCTGGATGGCCCCGTGGATGTCATGATCGACGGTGAAGTGCTCAACCTGCATTGCCTGCAGATCGACGTTTTGCCGAGCGCGCTCCAGATCACGGTATGAAGTCCGCGCTCCTCATCCTGCGAAGCCTCCTGCTCTGGCTGATCAGCGGGCTCCATTTCTTCGTGATCTGCACGTTCCTGGTGCTGTTGGGCACATGGGTAGACCCCCGGAGGAACGATCGGCCGCAACGGTGGTTCTTTCGGAATGTCCTCCGGCTCGCCGGGGTGGACTTCGAGGTCCGGTTCGCGCCCGGCTTTGACCGGACCCGAACGAGCATCTTCGTATCCAATCATGTGAACATCTTTGACCCGTTCGTAATTTACTCCGCCATCCCGCAGTTTGTGCGTGGCCTCGAGCTGGAGTCCCATTTCAAAGTTCCGGTCTATGGCTGGATGATGAAACGCTTTGGTAATATCCCTGTGCCCGAGACTGGCGGTCCATCGGCTTTCAAGACGATGATGCGACGAACCAAGGCGGCTCTGGACGACGGCGTCAGTCTGATCGTCTTCGCCGAGGGCAGCCGTACGAGAACGGGCCGGGTCGGTCCCTTCAATCAAGGCGCCTTCATGATGGCCCAGCGTTTCGGCTATCCGATCGTGCCCATAAGCATCGTGGGTTCCTACGCCTTTCACCGGACCGGCGACTGGATGCTCCGTCCTTCCAAAATCGTCGTCCATCTTCATGACACAATCGACACAGACGGTTTGCCACGGGACGAGGTCGAGCCACTACGGGTCCGTGTTCACCAGCTCGTATCGGGACCCGTCGATCACGACTTGGACCGGACTTCCACTGGAGTGGCGGACCCCCCGACGAAGACCGACTGCCGCTAGCGCCCTTCCTCGTAAGGAGCCACAAGACAGAATCGCAAAAGTCAGTTCCCAAATGGGAATTCACTGAATATACTCTCCCCCGGTCGAAGGCGACCACAGGACTCGGTTGACATGGCAAGCAGGCTTAAGGAGCGATTGGAGACGGAACTGCATTCCTATGAGCAGGAGCTTAAGATCACTCTGCCGAGAGAGTTACATACGGCCCTGGCGCACGGGGATCTCAGGGAGAATTCAGAATATCAGTCGGCGCTGCAGCGCCAGGAATACGTCCGTGCAAGGATATCGCACCTGCAAAAGCAGCTCTCTGACCTCGCGATGATCAACCTCGATAAGTTGCCGCGCGACCGGGTTGCCTATGGATCCACCGTGCGGCTCGAGGATCTCGACACCGGGGAGAAAGTGACTTACAAGCTGACCTTAGGCGACGACGTCGATCCCGACAATGGCCTTATCTCCGTATCGTCTCCGATCGGCGCGAGCCTGCTCGGCAAGGTAGAGGGCGACGAAGTCATGGTCCGAACACCCGCCAAGGTCCGCCGGTTTGAGATCGTCACCTTGAAGACCATCCACGAAGCCAGCAACTCGTGACCGTCCGCGCGAAAGGCCTTTGACAGCGAACCTTGCATAAGTTACGATACTGCAAGTGTTTTGATTAGGACCTCGATGTTGAGCGACACGATCGGGCTTTACGGACAAAGAGCTCGCGATTCACTGGCGCGTTTCATCGCCCGCATCGTCCCCAATCCCAACCATCTTACCCTCGTCGGCCTGTGCATCAACGTGCTGGCCGCATTCCTCTTCGGTTTTGGATGGTTCATGACGGCCGGCTTCGTCCTGATCCTGGCCGGCGCCTTCGACATCCTTGACGGCGCCGTGGCCAGGTTGACTTCACGGACGACGAAGTTCGGCGCCTTCTTCGATTCGGTTATGGACCGCTATTCCGACCTCGCCATTTTCATCGGGATTATGGTTTTTTACGCTCGAGACACGCCCCGTCACTCGACGCTCTACGTGGCGCTAACCGGGATCGCGCTGATCGGCTCGGTAATGATCAGCTATACGAGGGCTCGGGCCGAATCACTCATCCCGAAGTGCAAGGTCGGGTTCCTCGAACGGCCGGAAAGACTGGTGCTCCTCATCATCGGGTCCATGACCGAAGTTCCGTGGTTGGAGTCGAATTATTTTCTGCACAAGATGCCTGCGGTAATCTGGTTGCTGGCCGTACTCTCCCACTGGACGGTGGTTCACCGTATGTATCACACATGGAAAGAGGTCTTGCCCCAGGAGGAGGAATTTCGCCCCCTTCCGGAGAATGGACCTGTCCGCGATGAACCGGCCGACCCTAGCTTCCAGACACCCGCTCCCTTTTATGTCTTCAGCGGCAGGCGGAAGTAGCTCCTTCATGAAGTGCGCTCGATTCGGACCGGAATCAATGCGTTGGTGATCCCTGGAATGTCGGAGGCGTGATCGATGGTTTGCCCAGGCTGTGGTAGTCGGGTCGGACGAGAGGTCAAAGATTGCATCTGCGGAGCCCGCTGGATCGGAAAACCTGGCATTGAACCGGCCGATTCGGTGATCAGGCTGTTCAACCCCATCGTGGCCTGGGCGCTGCTGGCGGCCGCGGTGGTCTTCCAATCGGTCGTCCTCGGTCGAGCGCTGTATTTCACAACCTATCGATGGCCGGTCGAGATGGTCCGGACTGCACTCTATCTCGCCCAATTCCTGGTCCCGGCCGCTGCGATCGCCGCGTTCTTCGCCCGCCGGGGCTTGCGCGCCGTCAGCCGGGATCCGAACCATTTTGGAGGCCGGCGACTCTGCCTGTCCGCCGGCGCCGTGGCAGCGGTACTCCTCCTCGGGTACTCCGCCATCGTGATCGGGCATGTGCCCCGGGCGCTGAAGAACCGGAAGATCCGGCGGATCGCGCAGACGGAGTCAACCATGTATAGGTTGGCCGGGGTGATCGAAGCCTACCGGATCCAGAACGGCTCCTATCCCAGAACCCTTCTCGACCTTCAGGAATTGGATCCCAGTCTCGGCCCCATCCTGGATGATTGGGATCACGAAGTGATTTACTCCCCCGTACAGGCTCAGATGGCATCGCGGGGAACGCCGACTCCGTTCAAGGGATTCGATCTGACGTCCCGCGGTGCTGATGGCTTGCTGGGAACCGGCGATGATCTTGCCTTGAAGTACGATCGTCTGGCCTCCGCAACAGGACTTACCAGCAGCGGTTCAGGCGCCGCGCGCCCGGATCCGCGTCGGGAAAGGTAGTTCCCACGGGTCGTGGTTCCCGATGGCGGGCTCATTCCCGGCATGTTCAAAAGAATCCTGATTGCCAATCGCGGCGAAATCGCCGTGCGGATCATCCGCGCCTGCAGGGAACTCGGCGTCTCGCCGATCGCGGTACACTCCGAGATCGATGCCCAAAGCCTGCATGTCCGACTTGCGGATGAAGCCTATCCGATAGGATCTGCGAGCGCCGCGGACAGCTACCTCAACATCGATCGAATCCTGGAGGCCGCCCGCTTGACAGGGGTGGATGCGATCCACCCCGGATATGGCTTTCTTTCGGAGAATCCTGACTTTGCCGAGGCCGTCCTCGCCATGGGCATAGCCTTCATCGGCCCTCCGCCCGGATCGATGGCCCTGCTGGGGGAGAAGACCCGCGCTCGCGCCCTGGCCAGGTCGGCCGGCGTACCGATTGTCCCCGGAATGGACCATCCGACCGGCGATTTCGCTGTGTTGCACGCCGAGGCCGGAGCCATCGGATTTCCGCTACTGCTGAAAGCCGCCGCCGGCGGAGGTGGCAAGGGCATGCGGCGCGTCGAGTGCGAAGCAGAACTTGAAGCCGCGTTCCAACTTGCTTCGGCCGAGGCCGCGGCTTATTTCGGTGATCCCCGGATTTACGCCGAACGCTGCCTCGAAGAGCCGAGACACATTGAAATCCAGGTATTGGGCGACCGTGATGGCGCCATGATTCACCTGGGTGAGCGGGAATGCTCCCTCCAAAGGCGTCACCAGAAAGTGATCGAAGAGTGCCCGTCCCCCCTGCAGGACGACGCCCTCAGGGAGGTCATGGGGGATGCCGCGATCAGGCTGGCCATCGCCGCGGGATATCACAATGCCGGCACTGTGGAGTTCCTTGTCGACCGGCAAAAGCGGTTCTTCTTCCTGGAAGTCAATACCCGGATTCAAGTCGAGCACCCGGTGACCGAATGGGTGACCGGCGTCGATCTCGTTCAATGGCAGATCCGCATCGCCTCCGGCGAAGCTCTCCCTCTCCGGCAGTCGGATGTGGCATGGCGCGGAGCCGCGATCGAATGCAGAATCTACGCAGAAGATCCCGGTCAGGACTTCTCGCCCTCGCCGGGCGTCATCGCCCACCTTCGCTTTCCCGAAGGTCCGGGAATCCGCGTGGATGAAGGGGTGTTTGCCGGGTGGCGGATCCCGGTCGATTATGATCCGCTGCTGGCAAAACTGACCGTCTGGGGGGAAGATCGGGAAGCGGCGATCAACAGGATGAGTCGTGCACTCAGGGAGATTGTGATCGACGGGATCCGGACACCGATCCGGCTGTTTCAGCGAATCCTGGAAGATGAGGACTTCCGTCGCGGCGCGATCGATACCGAATACCTGTCCCGCTTTCTATCACGTGAACGCCCTCCGGAATCCATGCCCGCACCGCCGGTCCTCTCCGGAAGTCAGTGGGCCGCGCTTGCAGCCGTCGTCCACCGACATATCAGCGAGGCCGGGAGATCGTGGCCGAATCGACCGTTGCAGCCTGGAAGCAGCAACTGGAAAACCGACGCTCGCCGGTCAAATCTACGCGGGGAGGCATGACACTCAATCTGACCCTCGACGGCCGGGAAATAAGTCTGGAAATCGAGATCAGCCGGGACTCTCTCTCGATGAAGGTTGGGGATCAGCGGGTGGAAGTCCGCGTGGATTCGTTGGGAGCCGAGGGACTCTGCCTGTGGATCGGCCGTCGGACCTATCCGGTCACGGTCACCCGTGGAAGTGAAGACTCGACCTGGAATGCGCAAGTCAGGGGCCGTGATTACCAGGTCGTGATTCCGGAGCGCGGTCTTCGGCCGGGTCCACGCCCGGCGTCGCGGGAGGACGTGCATCGATTGACGGCCCGGATGCCGGGAAAAGTCTCCCGCGTGCTGCTGTCGGTCGGCGATCAGGTGCGTGCCCATCAAGGGGTGGTTGTGGTGGAAGCGATGAAGATGCAGAATGAAGTGCGGGCGCTGACCGACGGCGTCGTCCGGGAGATTTTCGTCGTGGCGGGACAGACGGTGAACGCCGGCGATCCGTTGGCACTGATTGAACCACGCCCCCCCTCCAATGCCGTCGAATCGTCGGCTGGAAAAGGGTCCTGAAGGGACCCGGGATATTAGCTGGTGGTGAAACCACCGGACCTGCACCATAACACATCGCGCCCCGGCCGGGGCGCGATGTCTGGAGTTTCTACATTT
>JACQTD010000105.1 GCA_016210985.1 Acidobacteriota bacterium | reverse complement strand
GTATCGTTGCGCTATACTCGGTCATGGCCAGTTTCCTCCTTGGGCTTCGAGCCCGTGATTTTCTCAATCTGGAGACCATTTTACCGGTACTCCGTGGAAACTGGCCTTCTCATACTATCTACAGCCAGTCTTGATGTTTCGTTTGAAGCCAACGAAGGAAGTTTCTAAGGCAAACAAAACTGACCCACTACCAACAGGTTCGGCGCGTCTTCGATTCGAACCATTACGAGTGCGCCCGCGGACCGTGCTAAGATTCAGTTCTAGGAGCAGCGGTGCGGTGAATGACCTCTTCAGCGAATTGGGCCTGTCAAGGGACGCCAGCGAAGCCGAGATCAAGGCCGCATTCCGGCGGCTGGCACGCCAGTATCATCCCGATGTGAATCCTTCTCCGGAGGCCGCCGAGAGGTTCAAGCAGTTTTCGGAAGCTTACCACCTGCTGACGGATCGGAAATGGCGGGAGTTCTACCGGGGTGATTACGGTGTCCCATCGGAAGATTTCCTCCGGCGTGAAGTGCTCCGGCAGGAGGTGGCAACGCGGTTGAATGCCGCGGTCGATCAATGGCTTCGGCAGCAGCGGGAGGAAGAGTCGGTGAGACGGATGGCGGTTCGAACCGTGGTCGGGCTCTTCCTGTCAACCTTCGGTGTGGCCATGGCTCGGCCCCCAGTATTCGATATGCTCAATCTGCCGGGGTGCCTCCTACTGCTCCTCCTCTCGATGTTGGGAATGTGGGAGGTTGTGCATAACCTGGGAAGGAGCCTGAGCGCATTCACTTACGCCGAGGAGTCCATCGCCAGCCTCTTCCGGTCACCCGCGCCCCCATCGCAGCCGTTTCCCCGGTTCTGGGGGGTGGGGTTTCTTGTTCTTGGCTACCTGCTCTCACTGGGCTCCGGCTGGATCATGGGGGAATGGACAGGGCCTCGCGATCGTGCGATCGCGTCTCCGGGAGTACTCTTCGCCATCGTGTTGCTCCCTCCGATCGCGGTCCTTATAATAGGCCGACTTGGCGGGTTGATGGAGAGAGACCACTCGTCCGGGTTAAAGCGTTGAGAACCCGGGTACAGGATGTGCGGCGACCTTCCCAGGCGAAACGGCCTCCCCTCTCGTTTAGCTGGCGAAGCCTCCAGTAGGAGAAATCAATGAGCGAAGGCACGAACTACATCGGGTTGGACTTGGGCGAGATGTCGATTCGATCCGCGCTCACCGACCGGGCCGGCGAAATTCTGGAGATCGGCCAGCAGACCATCGAACGGAAGGATCCCGCCGTCCTCAGCGAGCAGGTCATTGACATCATCCGGCGATTGCGCGAGAAAGGCCGTGCCCGGGGTTACGACGTCAGGGCTATCGGCGTGGGCGTGCCGGGTCTCGTCAATCCGGCCTCCCGCCGGGTGGTGGCTTCTCCGAATCTTCCCCCGCTGGAGCACGCCGATCTTCATGAGGAGATCCGAAGGTCGTCGGGTCTGGACATCGTGTTCGACAACGACGCCAACATGGCGGCCTATGGGGAGCTGACCTGTGGCTCGGCCGTCGGAATGAAAAATGTGATTTACGTGACGATCGGCACCGGCATCGGCGCCGGCCTGATCCTGGACGGGAAGATCTATCGCGGATCCCTCGGTTACGCGGGAGAATTCGGACACATGACGCTCGATCCCGACGGATTGGAGTGCGCCTGCGGCAATCAGGGCTGCCTCGAGACCATCGCTTCGGGGCCGAACATCGTCCGACGAACCCGCGAGCGCCTGTTTCGCGACCGTTCGTCCTCGCTCTCGGCGCTCGCCCTGCCTGAGAAGGGGGAGATGACGCCGGAGAAGATCGCGATGGAGGCGCTGAACGGCGACGACTTCTCCCTCATGATCATCGAGCAGACCGGTAAGTGGATCGGCACCGCGGTCGCCAATGTCATCAATCTCCTCAATCTCGACATGGTCGTACTCGGGGGTGGCGTCATGATGGCCGGTGACCTGCTCCTTCATCCGATCATCCAGGAGGCCGAGCGGCGCAGCTTTGCTTCGCCGTTCAACCACTGCAAGATCGTGGCGGCCACACTCGGCGGTCAGGCGGGAGTCATCGGAGCGGCCATGCTTGCGCGGGACGCGACATGACGTTGGAGCGGATCCGGAACTTCTCAATCGTCGCGCACATCGACCACGGAAAATCCACGCTTGCGGACCGGTTGCTCGAATGGACCGGGGCGCTCTCCCACAGGGAGATGACCGAACAGGTCCTGGACGCCATGGACCTGGAGCGGGAGCGGGGCATCACGATCAAGGCCCACTCCGTCCGGCTCCAATACCGGTCGAAGAACGGTGAGGATTACATCCTCAACCTGATCGATACGCCCGGACACGTCGACTTTTCGTATGAAGTCTCGCGGAGTATGGCGGCTTGCGAGGGAGCGCTGCTGCTGGTGGACGCCTCCCAGGGTGTGGAGGCGCAGACGCTCGCGAATGCCTATCTTGCGGTGGACGCCGGCCTGGAATTGATTCCGGTGATCAACAAGATCGACCTTCCGGGGGCCGAGCCCGACCGCGTCCTCGAACAGATTCGGACGGTCATCGGGCTGGATACCGGACACGCCATCCTGGCGAGCGCGAAGACTGGGCAGGGGACCGAAGAGGTGCTCGAAGCGATCATTGAATACATACCCCCGCCGACCGGGCATCGCGATGCACCCCTGAAGGCGCTGATTTTCGATTCCTGGTTTGATCCTTATCGGGGGGTGGTCGTCATGGTGCGCGTCATCGACGGCGTATTGCGCCCCGGCATGCGGATCCTGCTCATGGCCACGAACAGTTACTTCGACATCGAAGGCCTGGGCGTGATGACGCCGAAGCCCAGGGAGATCAGCGAGCTCGGCGCCGGCGAAGTGGGATTCGTGGTTGCGAATATGAAGACGATCTCGGAGGTGCAGATCGGCGACACCGTCACCGACGCCCGCCGGCCCACGGAGCTGCCCTTCCCCGGATTCGAAGAGATCAAGCCGATGGTTTTCGCCGGGCTCTTTCCGGTGGAGAGCGCGAACTACGAGGAGCTTCGCGATGCGCTCGAAAAGCTGAGGCTGAACGACGCGTCGTTTTTCTATGAGCCGGAGACCTCCTCGGCGCTCGGTTTCGGGTTCCGCTGCGGATTCCTCGGGCTGCTCCACCTCGAGATCGTCACCGAGCGGCTGGAACGCGAGTACGGTCTGAGTCTGCTCACGACTGCCCCGAGC
>JACQTD010000102.1 GCA_016210985.1 Acidobacteriota bacterium | reverse complement strand
GATTTACGCCGATGAAGTCATCATCTCGCACACTAACGAAAACGAATATAACGCCTTCGTCGCCAACCGGAAGAACGAAGCCCTCCAGGACCGGATCATCATGATCAAGGTGCCTTACAACCTGAAAGTCTCTGAAGAGGAGAAGATTTACCGGAAACTTCTCGACCAGAGCGAGGCGCCGAGAAACATTCACATTGCCCCCAACACTTTGCGCGTCGCCGCCATGTTTGCGGTGCTCACGCGGCTCGAGCCTTCGAAGCGCCAGAACGTCGATCTGGTCAAGAAGATGAAGGTCTACGACGGCCAGCAGGTCGAGGACCTGAAACTCAAGGACCTGCGCGAGCTGCAGGAAGAAACCGAGCGCGAGGGCATGGACGGCATCTCGCCACGCTATATCATCAATCGCCTCTCCGGAGCGCTGGTAAGAACCGGCTTGACTTGCGTCACGCCGATCGACGCGCTCCGGGCCATCCGTGACGGTTTCGAGCAGCATTCGGGCATCTCCGCCTCCGATCGCGAACGCTATCTCAACCACGTCAGCCTCGTGCGCAAGGAGTATGACGAACTCGCCAAGAACGAGGTCCAGCGGGCCTTCGTCTATTCCTTCGAAGAGATGGCGAAAACGCTGTGCGAGAAGTACCTGGATAACGTTGAGGCCTACTGCAACAAGGATAGGATGAAGGATCCGATCACCGAGGAAGAGATCGAGCCCGACGAGCGGCTCATGCGCTCGATCGAGGAACAGATCGGCATCACCGAGAACGGCAAGAACACCTTCCGGCAGGAGATCCTGATCCGCATCTCCAGCTACGCGCGGAAGGGCAAGTCCTTCGATTACCGCTCCCACGAACGGTTGCGGGAAGCCGTCGAGAAGAAGATCTTCTCCGACCTGAAGGACGTGGTGAAGATTACGACCTCGGCCAAGACTCCCGATCCCGATCAGTTGCGGCGGATCAATGAGGTCATCGACCGCCTGGTGCGGGAACACGGCTACTGCTCGGTCTGCGCGAATGAGCTCCTGAGCTACGTCGGCACGTTGCTCTCCCGCGCTTGAGCGCTGACATGTCGGTATCAAGAAACGACTGGTCACTCCAGCGCAAAGGCCACATAGACCAGGAGCGCCACCGGGATCGCGTGCGCGAGGCCATCCGCCGGAATCTCGGCTCCATCGTCTCCAACGAGTCGATCATTCTTTCCGACGGGCGGAAAACAGTTCGCATTCCCGTCCGCTCGCTTGAGGAGTACCGGTTTCGATTCGACTACAGAAAGAAATCGCATGTGGGCCAGGGGGAAGGGGGCTCCAAGATCGGCGACGTCATTGGCCGGGAGAGTCAGGGCGAGGGTCCGGGCCGCGGGCCTGGCGCCGGAGCGCACCCCGGCGTCGAATACTATGACACCGAAGTGGAGATCGATGAGATCGCCAAGCTCATCTTCGAGGACCTCCACCTGCCCTACCTGGAGGAGAAGGCCCGACAGGCGGTCGCCTCGCGTGACCTGCGATTCACGGAAGTCAGGCGGTCCGGCGTCCTTCCCAATCTCGACAAGCGGCGCACCGTGCTTGAAAACCTGAAACGCCGGGCGATGGAGACCGGAGAGACAAAGCTCGGGCCGATCAAGAAGGAAGACCTCCGCTTCCGAAGCTGGGAGGAACAGGTCCGTCACGAGTCGAACGCCGTCGTCATCGCCATGATGGATGTCAGCGGCTCGATGGGCGATTTCAAGAAATACATTGCCCGTTCCTTCTATTTCTGGATGGTCCGGTTTCTGCGCACGAAGTATAACCAAGTCCAGATCGTCTTCATCAGCCACCATACCGACGCGCGCGAAGTCAGCGAGGAGCAGTTCTTCACCCAGGGGGAGTCGGGCGGCACGGTTGTAAGCTCGGCCTATCGCCTGGCGCTCGACATCATCCGGGAGCGTTTCCAGCCGGCCGACTGGAACGTCTATCCATTCCATTTCTCGGATGGCGACAATTATTACTCCGACAATGACGAAGCCGTCCGCTTGGCCGAGGAATTGATCACCACCTGCAATCTCTTCGGATACGGCGAGATCGGCGAAGAGGCCGGCTCCAACTACCGCCGGTCATCCGGCGCCCTGCTTTCCATCTTCCATGAACGGCTGCGGGGGAAGGACCGGTTTGCGGGAGTCAGGATCGACAACAAGGAGGACGTCTATCCCGCCCTCAAGACCTTCTTCGGCCGCCGGGGTGAAGAGGTCTGAGGCGGCCCGCGCGATGAGCGACCCTGAACGAGCGGTTCTGGAAGACGCGATCTCGGAGATCTGGGATAAAGCCCTCGGAATGGGGCTCGACCCGTATCCGATGCGTTTCGAGATCGTCCCCGCCAGCGTAATGTACGAGATCGGCTCGTATTCCCTGCCCGGGCGTTACAGCCACTGGACCTTCGGCAAGGCCTACCACAAGATGAAATTGATGTATGACCTGGGGCTGTCGAAGATCTATGAGATCGTGATCAATACCAATCCCGCCTATGCCTTCCTCCTCGACGGGAATTCGCTGGTTCAGAACCGGATGATCGTCTCCCACGTGCTCGCCCACGTTGATTTTTTCAAGAACAACGCTTACTTCGGCAAGACGAACCGCCGGATGCTCGACGAAGTTTCGACCCATGCCGAACAGATCCGGCAGTTCGAGTTCCGGCACGGCCGTCATCGGGTCGAGGCGCTGCTGGATGCCGTTCTCTCGATCCAGGAGCATATCGATCCCTACTTCTTCATCAAGGACGTTCCGGAAGAGGCGCCTTCCCAGCGTCCGGAGCGGGGCTTCCCGTCAACCGTCGGGCGGTTTGATGACCTCCTGACATCGGAGGAACGCAAAGCCGCGTCCGAAGAAGAGCACCGGCAATCTGACTCAAAACCTGCCCCGGCTCCTGAGAAGGACCTGGTCTACTACCTGGCGAAAAACTCCCCCACCCTCGAGCCCTGGGAAGGGGAGGTGATCGCCATGATCCACGATGAGATGGAGTATTTCATCCCTCAGATGCAGACCAAGATCATGAACGAGGGCTGGGCGAGTTACTGGCACTCCCGTATCATGCGGGCGCTCGATCTCCCGGACGAAGACTTTGTCGAATACGCGCAGCTTCACTCCGGCGTCCTCGCGCCGAGAAAGGGCAGTCTCAACCCATACTACCTGGGCTTCAAGATCTTCGAGGAGATCGAACGCAGGTGGAACGAGCCTACCCGGGTGGAACAGGATCGCTTCGGCCGCGCGCCGGGACAGGGACGCGAGAAGATCTTTGAAGTCCGCGAACTCGATAGCGACATCTCCTTCCTGCGGAATTACCTTACCCGGGAACTGGTGGAGGATCTCGATCTCTATGTTTTCGAGCTCAAGGACGAAGAGGAGTGGGTCATCACCGAGAAGACTTGGGAACACGTTCGGGATCACCTGGTGGCCGACATGACCAATTTCGGCCATCCCTACATCGAGGTGGCCAGCGGCGATTATCAGGGAAATCGGGAACTGCTCCTCCGACATCGTCACGAGGGATCCGACCTCGATCTGGAATATGCCCGGAGGACGCTGGAGCACGTCCAGCGACTTTGGGGAAGGACGGTCCACCTCTCAACCATCGCCGACGGCGAGAAGACCATCCTGAGCTACGACGGCAAGGAGCACCGGCCCAGCTAACCTTGATCGGCCATGTCCGGAAAACAGGAAGCGAGTGAACTCGAACGAGGCCTGCGGGAAGCGCTTGCGCTTCGCAGGATGCTTCGCGAACGTATGGCCGAAACCGAAACCGAGCGCGAGTCGCTCCAGACGCGATTTGTGCAGAATGAGAACGAGATCGCCCGGACGCTCAGTGCGTTAGGGCATCCCGGGCCGGTCGCGATGATGGGACTGGACGGCCGCGAGCCGAGATCGTCCTCGATCACCCGACCGCCTCTCAATCGTCCCACGCTGAAGCGGGACATCAAGCCTGCCAGTCTGCGCCTGCGGCATCTCAACGTCCCCCAGGCCGCCGCCATTCTGCTCGAGGAAGCCAGCCGCCCCCAACATGTCCACGAATTGCACAATAAGATGCTGGAGAACGGACTGGAATTCCGCGGCGCTCATCCGGCCATATCGATCGCGGTGTCCCTAAGCCGGTCAAAAAAGTTCCGAAAGGTCGCTCCCGGCACCTTCGCCCTCGCGGATCTCGCAGAACCCGGCCAGCGGGCTTCTTGAGTCGTTGGGAGTTCAAGCTTTAGCTTGTCGTTTGGCGCTCAAAGTCCAGCTTGCTAGTTTCTCTCGAAAGCGAGCAACCTGAAGGTTGAACTCCGAACAGCGTGACGGTTACCCGTTCGGAGTTCAAGCTTTAGCTTGTCGTCCGGCGTTCGAAATTCAGCTCGCTTGTTTCCCTCGAAAGGGAGCAACCTAAAGGTTGAACTCCAAACGGGTTCAAGGAGGGCTATGGACCCCGGTCTCCGGACTCCTACTTTCCGCCCGCCAAGGCCTGATAGAGCCAGGCCTTGGCCATCCGCCAGTCCCGCGTGACGGTTTCTTCTGATACATTCAGGATCTCGGCCGCTTCTTCCACCTTGAGGCCGCCGAAGTAGCGCAATTCCACAACCCGGGCCTGCCTGGGATAGAGAGCCGTCAGACCGGTCAGCGCTTTGTCAATGGCGATCAATTCAGCAGCCTGTTTCCGAGAGACGATCGCCGCTTCTTCCAATGACTCCAGTTCAACCTTTGTTCCCCGCTTGGCGGCGTGGCGGGCGCGGGCGTAATCCACCAGCACGTGACGCATAACCTGGGCGGCCACGGCGAAGAAGTGGGCGCGGTTCTGCCACTGCTTCCCAGGCTGGCCCACCAACCGAAGGTAAGCCTCGTGAATCAACGCTGTGGTCTGAAGGGTGTGGCCGGGTTGTTCCCGGTCCATGTGCCGCTTCGCGATCTGGTGCAACTCGTCGTAGATCAGCGGTAAGAGCTTTTCGAGCGCCGCTTGATCTCCGCTGCCCCACTGTGTGAGCAATTGGGTCACTTCAATGGTTGACCGAGCCATTTTTCCTGCCCACCGTTTAGGCAAATCTCCTCAAATCTTCATTTGATCATATCACGTGACGGGAAAATCCATCGCGGCATGTCTGCTTCCAGTTCGGAGTTCAAGCTTTAGCTTGTCGTCCGGCGTTCAAAATCCAGCTTTCTTGCTCCTCTCGAAAGGGAGCAACCTAAAGGTTGAACTCCAAACAGTATGACGGCTTTTTGCTGCTGTTTCCGCTAAGGGAGACAGGAGCTGCCGAAGCGGTTGCTCCCACCGGCAGGCTACGGGTCATTCATCAGGGAGAGGTTTGACCTTGAACGTTGAACCCGCTTTCAAGTGAGCTCGAAGCGCTGTCCGTTCAATTAACCAAACAAGGAGGAAAACCGATGATCAGCAAGAGAAACACTCGCGCTCTATCTAAGGTGATGATTGCCGCGATTTTAGCCACCGGGCTATGCACCATGCGCTCGGCCACCAGGGAGGTTGCCGCGAGCGCGCCCAGCTTAACAGTAGCAACCCCCTCGGGCGTCATGTACGACCGGGTCCCCATCCAGTACACCGTTCAGAACAGCCCGGCCACAACGTTCGAGGTGAAGGTAGAG